>NZ_JBEZNU010000009.1:279696-281343 GCF_040653375.1 Streptomyces sp. NPDC047974 | reverse complement strand
CTCGCTGATCCGGTGCACTTCGAAGACCGAGCGGATCTCCTGGGAGCGTGGTTCGACGATCGCCCGCTCGTCGTCGCGGATCCGGGGATCGGTGACCAACCGGTCGAGTTCCGCGCGGAGTTCGGTTACCTCGTCCGGGGTGACGAGGGCGTCGACGGCGGAGAAGCCGTTGCGCTCGTACTCCTCCAGCTCGCGCGGCCAGAACGGGCCGGGCGTGCCCTCCTCGGACCAGACGACGGGTTCCTTGCGGTAGACGAGGGCCTCCTCGGTGCCGCGCGTGGGGTACGGGTCGACGGGGCGGGCGGGGGCGGTGGTCATCGCGGTGCGGGCCTTTCTCGTACGTACGGGGAGAGCGGGTGTGGGGGTCAGGCGTCGTCCGGCTCGGTCAGCAGCGGGTAGACGCCGTTCTCGTCGTGGTCCTCGCGGCCGGTCACCGGCGGGTTGAAGACGCACAGGCAGCGGAAGTCCTCCTTGACCCGGAGGGTGTGGCGCTCGTGGCCGTCGAGGAGGTACATCGTGCCGGGGGTGATCGTGTACGTCGTCCCGGTCTCGTGGTCGGTCAGTTCGGCCTCGCCGGCGGTGCAGACGACCGCCTCGACGTGGTTCGCGTACCACATGGCGGTCTCGGTCCCGGCGTACAGGACGGTCTCGTGGAGGGAGAAGCCGACGCGCTCGCGGGCGAGGACGATGCGCTTGCTCTCCCAGGTGCCGGAGGCGGACCTCACGTGCCGCTCGGTGTTCTCCAGCTCGGCGAAGGTGCGGACGATCATGACGGTGGGCCTTTCCTCGCGGGTCTCGTGGGTCTCGCGGGTCTCGGGCGGTCTCAGCTGGTCTCGGGCGGTCTCGGGCGTCTCAGGCGGTGTGGCGGACGGCGCGGGCGAGGACGCCGAGGCCCTCGTCGAGTTCGTCGTCGGTGACGGTCAGCGGCGGCAGCAGCTTGACGACCTCGTCGCGCGGCCCCGACGTCTCGACGAGCAGGCCCAGTTCGAAGGCGCGCCGGCACACCGCGCGGGCCCGCTCCCCGTCCTCGAACTCCAGGCCCCACACGAGCCCCCGGCCGCGCGCTACGGCGCCCGGTCCGAGCTCGCCGAGCGCCGCCTCGACGGTGGCGGCCCGCCGCAGGGTGCGGTCGCGGAGCGTGCCGTCCCGCCAGTACGTGTCGAGGGCGGCGGTGGCGGTGACGAAGGCGGGGTTGTTGCCGCGGAAGGTGCCGTTGTGCTCGCCGGGCTGCCACACGTCGAGTTCGTCGCGGAACAGGCAGAGGGACATGGGCAGTCCGTAACCGCTGATGGACTTGGACAGGGTGACGATGTCCGGGGTGATGCCGGCCTCCTCGAAGGAGAAGAAGTCGCCGGTGCGGCCGCAGCCCATCTGGATGTCGTCGACGATCAGGAGCATGTCCCGGCGGCGGCACAGGTCCGCGAGGCCGCGCAGCCACTCGGCGCGGGCGACGTTGACCCCGCCCTCGCCCTGCACGGTCTCGACGATCACGGCGGCCGGATGGTCGAGGCCGGACCCGGAGTCCTCCAGGAGCCGCTCGAACCAGAGGAAGTCCGGGGTCCTGCCGCCGAGATAGTGGTCGAAGGGCATCTGGGTGGTGTGGGTCAGCGGCACGCCCGCGCCGGCGCGTTTCCCGGCGTTGTCCGT
>NZ_JBEZNU010000009.1:0-279602 GCF_040653375.1 Streptomyces sp. NPDC047974 | reverse complement strand
AGGAAGTCCGGGGTCCTGCCGCCGAGATAGTGGTCGAAGGGCATCTGGGTGGTGTGGGTCAGCGGCACGCCCGCGCCGGCGCGTTTCCCGGCGTTGTCCGTGAGGGCGAGGGAGCCGAGGGACATGCCGTGGAAGGCGTTCGTGAAGGAGACGACCGTCTTCCGGCCCGTGACCTTGCGGGCGAGCTTCAGGGCCGCTTCGACGGCGTTGGTGCCGGTCGGGCCCGGGAACATCACCTTGTAGGGGAGGGCGCGCGGTTCGAGGACGGTGGAGCGGAAGGTCTCCAGGAAGCGGCGCTTGGCCGTCGTCGACATGTCGAGGCCGTGGGTGATGCCGTCACTGCCCAGGTAGTCGAGGAGCGGGCGCTTGAGGGCCGGGTTGTTGTGCCCGTAGTTGAGCGAGCCCGCGCCGGCGAAGAAGTCGAGGAAGGGGCGGCCGTGCTCGTCGAACAGGCGGCTGCCCGTGGCCCGTTCGAAGACCGTGGGCCAGGCGCGGCAGTAGCTGCGTACCTCCGACTCGACGGTCTCGAAGACGGTGGGCTCGGTCTCGGCGATGAGCGTCATGCGGGACTCCAGTACGTGGGGTGGTGAGGCGGGCGGCCGGGTCGCTCCGAAGCCGCGGCTCGAAGGGGCAGCGGCCCAGCGGCCCAGCGGCTCGAAGGATCAGCGGCTCGAAGGATCAGCGGCTCGAAGGCTCAGCGGCTCAGAAGGCCAGCGGTGCGATGCGGTGCAGCACTTCGGACGCGTGGCCGGGGGCCGGGAACGCGGCGGCCGGGAAGAGGACCGTGCGGCTCACCCGGGCCCCGTGCCGCCGGGCGTAGGCGCCGAACAGGCGCTCCGAGGCCTGGTTGTCCGGGGTGATCGTCGTCTCGACGGCGTCGAGCGGATGCGATCCCGCGACCCGCTCCGAGAGGTGGTCGAGGAGCGCCCCGGCGATCCCGAGACCCCGGTACGCCGCGTCGACGGCGATCTGCCAGACCAGCAGCGTCCCCGGCGCGTCCGGCCGGAGGTAGCCGGTCACGAAACCGACCGGGCGGCCGTCCGCGTCGCGGGCGACGGCGGACGTGTCGGCGAAGTCGCGGCACCACAGGAGGTAGCTGTAGGAGGAGTTGACGTCCAGGGTCTCGGACTCCCGGGCGAGCCGCCAGAGTTGGGCGCCGTCGCCGACCCTTGGCCGTCCGACGGTCCAATCCCGGGCGGAGACCGGCGCCGCGTCCCGGACGTGTTCCGGTGCTGTGTGAGCTGTGGTCATGGGCGCCGAAGTTACCCAGCGCAGCCGTGAACTTCCTCGTCACGAGGGGTTACGGAGAGGAGGGGGTCCATGTTATGGCGCGACGGCGGAGCATCGAAGACCGGACGATCACCTGGCGGATTCGAGGGTGCGAAAACGGAAGAAAGCGGGGCAAAAACTCGCTTTATAACGACGATGTAACACCTTCGGGCGGTCTCGTGTCGTCACCGGAGCGTTACCGCATCGTCCGGCGGAAGCCCGTTTGGCGGGGCCGTATCCGGTTAGGGATGCCTCGTATGGGCCCGTGTTCACGGAGCGTCACCGCGGCGGTGGCGCCACCCCGACGGCGGTCCGGACGGACCGCACCCGCAGGCGGAGCCGCCCGGGCCGGACTAGCGTGGTCAGAGTGAGCAGTCGGCTCCCCCGCACCCCGCCCCCCGCCACCGGCCGGGGCGCCCCAGGCGGCGACACCGCCCCCGCGGCGCTCCGCATCGCCGTCCAGGCCCTCGCCGCCGTGGTCGCCGGCTACGTCGCCATGGGAGTCACCGCCGGCCTCGGCCTCTGGGCCGCCGGCGCGGGCGACCTCCCCGGCGGCTTCACGGCCGTCCTCGCCGCCGTCGTGGTCATGGCCGCCGGCGGCCAGGTCGAGATCGCCGGCTCGGCCGGCTCCTTCGCCGGCACCCAGGGCGAACTCACCGCGATGCCCCTCACCGTCACCCTCGTCGGGGCGCTCGTCACCGGCGCGGTCTTCCTCCGCCCGCTCCGCCACCACGCCGTGGCCCGGGCCGGCGACCTCGCGGCCCGCGCCGCCGCCGTCACCGCCCTCTGGCTCGCCGCCCTCGCCGGACTCTGTGCCGTCGCCCGCCACGACTTCCCTCTGGCCCTCGACATCGGCGACCCCGAGGAGCCCCTCAGCGACCTCTTCGGCGAACTCCTCGACGCGGCCGACCCCACCGTCGGCTTCCGCACCCTCGTCGGCCCCACCCTCGGCTACGGCCTCCTGTGGATCCTCGGCGTCCTCCTCGTCGCCCTCCTCGTCTCCCGCCGAAGCCCCCTCCCCGCGCGCGTGCTCCGTCATCAGGAGGCCGTCAGGCCCGCCGCGTCGGCGATGCTCCTGCTGCTCCTCGCGTACGTGGCCGTCGGCCTCGTCATCGGCCTGGTCGTCGCCGCCACCAAGGGACACGCCGCCGAGACCTTCGCCGTGCTCCTCCTCGGCCTGCCCAACGTCAGCTGGCTCGCCCTCGGCGTCGGCATCGGCGGCTCCTGGGAGGGCCGCGTCGAAGGCCCCTTCGGCCTCCCCATGCCCCAGCTCCTCGACGCCGTCCTGCGCAGCGGCGGCGACAGCCCCGACCTGTCCACGGTGGACCTCTCCTCGCTCGCCGCCGTGGACGGGCGTGCCTGGTGGCTGCTGCCCATCGCCGCCGTCCTCGTCCTCGGCGCGGCCTTCGTCGCCGTCCTGCGCTCCCCGGCCCACGTCCGGCCGTGGCAGCACGCCCTGCACCTCGGCGTCGCCTTCGCCCTCACCATGCTCGCCGTCGCCCCCCTTACCCTCGTCGAGGCCCGCTTCGGCCTCTCCATCCTCGGCATCGGCGACCTGGCGGCCCTCGGCGGCGAGGTCGTGCTCCGCCCCGACCTCTGGCGCACCGTGGGCTTCGCCCTCCTGTGGGGCCTCGTCGCGGGCTTCCTGGCCGGCCTGCTCTCCGCCGGGGTACGACGCCGTGGACAGGTGTCACCGGAGGAGTGAGGAGTAGCGGTATCCGAAAGGGCCGGAAGGGCCGGAAGGGCCCGGTCGGCGTCAGGTGCGCCTGGCCCGGTGTCACGCCTCGCCCGGTGTCATGCCTCGCTCGGTGTCACGCCTCGCCCGGTGTGACGCCTCGCCCGGTGTCAGAGGCGCCGGAAGACCGGCCGCGCCCAGGCCGGAGGTTCCCGCGGGGGACCGGGCGTCCCGGGCGCGCCGTCGTCCGAACCTCCGGCCCCGGGCCCTCGTTCCGTCCCCCGCCCCGTGACCCCCACACCGCCCGGCACCCGCGCGAGGGCCCTGCGCAGCTCCGCGACGAACTCCAGGCACGTCCCGTACCGTTCCTCGGGTGCCTTCGCCAGCGCCCGCGCGAACACCGCGTCCGCCGCCTCCGGCAGCCCGGTTCGGTGCTCGGCCAGCGGCGGCGGAGGGTCGTACTGCTGGGCCCACAGCACCGCCCAGTCGGTCTCCCGGCGGAACGGCGGCACCCCGGCCAGCGTCTCGTAGACCACGCACGCGAGGCTGTACACGTCGCAGCGCCCGTCCACCGGCTTCCCGGAGATCTGCTCCGGCGCCACGTAGTCCAGCGTGCCGACGAACTCGCCGACCGTCGTGAACCCGGTCAGCGACAGCGACTTCTTCGTCAGCCCGAAGTCGGTCAGATAGACGTGCTCGGGGTGGTCGCGGTCCGTCCCCTCCGCGACGAGGATGTTGCCCGGCTTCACGTCCCGGTGCACCAGGTCGTGCGCGTGCGCCGCGTCCAGCGCCGAGGCGACCTGGGCGGCGATCCGGCCCGCCGTCGCGGGCGGCAGCGGGCCCTCCCGGGCCAGCAGCGCCACCAGGTCCTGGCCCGCGACGTACCGCATCGCGATGTACAGGACGCCCTCCGTCTCGCCCGCGTCGAAGACCGGCACGATGTGCGGGTGGTCGATCGACGCCGCCACCCGCGACTCGTGCGCGAACCGCTTCCGGAAGGTGTCGTTGCGGGCCAGCTCCGGTGCCAGCAGCTTCAGCGCCACCGTCCGGTCGAGCCCCAGGTCCCGAGCCCGGTACACGACGGCCATCCCGCCGCGCCCGATCTCCGCCTCCACCCGGTACCCCGCGATCTCCCTGCCGACCAGCCCCGAGGGCCGCCCGGCCGGGAATCCGGTGTCCCGCGCCCCGCCCGCCATCAGTCCTCATCCTCCTCGTCGCGCGGCCGGTTCACGATCCGCGTGCGCGGCGGACCGGAGGCCTTCGCCGGATCCACCTGCGGTACGACCTGTGTCGGCTCGTACGCGACGGGCTCCTCCGCCGGCCGCGCCTCCGACACACGCTCGGTGGACGTCGGCTCGGGCATCGGCTCGGGCGTCGGCTCGGGGCGCGGCTCGCCGGTGCGGGAGGGACCGGAGGCCGCCGCGTAGGTCGTCATCCCCGCCCCGTCGCAGTACACCCAGCGCTCGTGCTCCGCGTCGTACAGCCAGACGGACCCGCCGTCGACGACCATCCCGACCCGCAGCCCCCGCGTGCGCCACCGGAAGGTCTCCCCGTCGGCCCGCCCGGCCACCAGCTCCTCCACCGCCCGCCGGTAGCGTCCGAGGGCGTCCTCGGCGCGTGCGATGAGCGGGCGGGGGTCGGCCGTCCGCGAGAGCCCCGAGCCGGCCGCCGGAGGGTCCTCGGGGACCGCGACCAGGAGCCGCGCGTCCACCCAGGCCGACCAGCCGTTGGAGCAGAGCACCCGCCCCCAGTCGCCGGTCCGCTCCATGAGCCGCACCGGCAGGAAGGCGTCCAGGGGCACCGTCGGGAACGACGGGTCGGGCGCCTGCCAGGCGTCGAGGCCGTCGCGGGGGACGACGTGGGTGGGGCGGAAGTCGGCCGCGTACGAGGCGTCGGATCCAATATCCGACATGCTGGATCCAGGATCCGACATACGAGATCCAGGATTCTTCATGTTGGATCCAAGATCCGATGAGGGGTCGGGGACGCTCACAGCCTCACCTCCAGATCACACCGCCCACGCGCACGAGCACGCACCACGCACCCACGCTCAGCGACGCATCACGACCGGTTCGTGCCGCCGCAGCAGCCGGGACACGGCGACCGCGAGCACCACGCAGAGCACGACCATCATGCCCATGTCGAAGAGCCAGGCCGCCGCCGTGTGGTCCATCAGCGGATCCGCCGTCTTCTCGCTCGGCGAGACGGCCCCGATGTCGATGGTCGCGCCCATCGCGGCGAACGCCCACCGGGAGGGCACCAGCCACGCCAGCTGTTCGAGGACCGGGGTGCCGCGGACGTTCAGGAGCGCTCCGCAGAACACCACCTGGACGATCGCGAGGAGGACGAGCAGCGGCATCGTCACCTCCTCCTTGCGCACCAGCGCCGACACCAGCAGGCCGAGCATCATCGCGGTGAAGGCGAGGAGGGCGACGGCGAGCGTGATCTCGACGAGCGGGGGCATCAGCACGCCCTTGCCGTCGGGCACGTTGAGCGGCACGCCGATCAGGGCGACCAGGGTCAGCACCACGGCCTGCACGACGGTCACGGTGCCGAGGACGACGACCTTGGAGGCGAGATAGGCGGAACGGGACAGGCCGACGGCTCTCTCCCGGCGGTAGATCGACCGCTCCTTCACCAGTTCGCGGACGGCGTTGGCAGCGCCGGTGAGGACGCCGCCGACACACAGGATCAGCAGCACGTTCAGGGTGGACTCGGCGTTGAGGCTCCCTTCCGAGAGGGCCCGGGCCATGGCCCCCATCACGAACGGCAGCGCGATCATGATGGCGAGGAAGGTCCGGTCGGCGGCGAGCGCGGATGTGTAGCGCCGCACCAGGGTCCGCAACTGTCCGCCCCAGCTCTGCGCCTTGGGCGGCGGCGCGGGCACCGGCGCCCCCTGGGCGTCGCCGCCCGCCCCGCCCGCCACCGGCGCCAACGGCCGGACCGTGGCGTCCTCGATGTACCGCCGGTGGAAGCGCGAGCCCCGGTACTGCCCGGCCCAGTCGCGGTCCCGCTCGGTCTCGAACGCCTCGAAGGCCTCCGGCCACTGCGCGAAGCCGAAGAAGGACAGGGTGTCGTCGGGCGGCCCGTAGTAGGCGACCCGGCCGCCCGGGGCGAGCACCAGGAGCCGGTCGCAGACGTCCAGGCTGAGCACGCTGTGGGTGACGACGACGACGGTGCGGCCGTCGTCCGCGAGCCCGCGCAGCATGTGCATCACGGAGCGGTCCATGCCGGGGTCGAGCCCGGAGGTCGGTTCGTCGAGGAAGAGCAGCGAGGGTTTGGTCAGCAGTTCCAGGGCGACGCTGACGCGTTTGCGCTGGCCGCCGGAGAGGCTGTGGATGGGCTGGTCGGCGCGTTCGGCGAGCCCCAGTTCGCCGATGACCTCCTCCACGCGCGCGTGCCGCTCGGCGGGCGCGGTGTCCCCGGGGAAGCGCAGCTCGGCGGCGTACGAGAGGGCGCGCCTGACGGTCAGCTGGAGGTGCAGGATGTCGTCCTGCGGGACGAGCCCGATGCGCTGCCGCAGCTCGGCGAAGTCCCGGTACAGGTCGCGGCCGTCGTAGAGGACGGTGCCCCGGTCGGCGGGCCGCTGGCCGGTGAGCGCGCCGAGGAGCGTCGACTTCCCGGCCCCGGACGGCCCGACCACCGCGAGCAGCGTCTTCTCGCCGACGGGGAAGGAGACCTCGTCGAGCAGCGTCTTGCGCCCGTGGTCGACGGTGACGGCGAGACGCTGCACGTCGAGCGAGATCTCACCGGTGTCCGTGAACTCGACGAGCTGCCCGCCGGCCAGGCAGAACGCGCTGCGCCCGATGCCGACGATGTCGTCCGCCGTGACCCGTTCCGGCCCGACGACGGCCCGCCCGTTGAGGAAGGTGCCGTTGTGGCTGCCGAGATCATGGATCCAATAGGTGCCGTCCGATCGGGCGAGAAGTTCCGCGTGGTGCCGGGACACCACGAGATCCGCGACCACGACGTCGTTGTCCGGCGCCCGGCCGATCCGTACCCGGTGCTCCGGCAGCGGCCGCACCGCGGTGGGCCGCCGGAAGGTCCCCGTGGCCCCCGGCCGCGACACCCCCGCGGGCCGTGCCGCGTCATGTCCTCGTACGAGCTCCGCGTCGCCGGCGATCGCGGACGAGCCGGGTGGGGCGGCCCGATCCCCGTCGGCCGCGGGCCGTCGCTCCGAAGGCGGTGCGGGCGGCGGAGGGGCCGCCGCTTCGCCCGGGGGTGCGGCGAGGACCGCGCGGGGGCCGTCCTGAGGGTGGCCGAAGCGGAGGACGGAGCCCGGGCCGACGACCTGGGGGAGCCGGATCCGCACGCCGTTCGCGTACGTGCCGTTGGTGCTGTCCTCGTCGGCCAGCGTCCACCGGCCGCCGGCGGCGCGGAGCACCGCGTGGTGCCAGGACGCCCGGGCGTCCGTCAGCACGATGTCGCTGGTGGGGTCGCGCCCGACGCGGTAGACGCGGCTCGGGTCCATCCGCGTCGTGACCCCGTCGACGCGCAGGACCAGGCCGGGTGCGGCGGGCGCTACCGGCCGCTCTCCCATGCGTGAATCCTATCCGCCGGGGCCCCGGCCCGCCCGGCGCCGGGGCCTGGGGCGGGGCCGCCGGGCGCGGGTAGGGTGGGACCGGGCGGCGCGGGGAGCGGCGCCGGACGGACGACGGGGAGGCGGACGTGCCGAAGGGCGTCACGAGGCGGCGGCCGCGCACCCGGGCGGCGCTCCTGAAGGCCGCCCTGGAGGCCTTCGCGGAGCACGGTTTCCACGCCACCACCATCGAGCAGATCTGCGAGCGCGCCGGGTACACGCGGGGCGCGTACTACTCGAACTTCGCCAGCAAGGAAGAGCTCTTCCTCGCGCTCTTCGACGAGCACAGCGAGCGCACGGTGAGCCGGCTCGCGGCGTCGATCGACGCGCTCACGGCGGAGGAGTACACGCTCGCGCGGCTCGCGGAGCTGGCCGCCACGATCGAGCCGGACGAGCGCGACTGGTACCTGGTGACGACCGAGTTCACGCTGCACGCGATCCGTGACCCCCAGGCGGCCTGGGTGCTGGCGCGCCACGACGAACGGCTGCGGGCGGAGATCGCGCGCGGGCTGACCCTCGTGCTGCGCCGCGCGGGCCGCGAACTGACCGTGGACGCCGACCGGTTCGCCCGGCTGCTGATCGCCCTGCGCGAGGGGGGCCTCGCGCAGAGCTACGTGGAGCCGGCGGCGCTGCCGCCGGGCGACCTGGAGCGGGAGTTCCTGCCCCCGCTCCTGGAGGCCTCGACCCGGCCCGCGCGGCCGTCTCAGTCGAACAGGTCCGGGTCCGACGCCTCGATCTGATCCCACAGCGGCCGTGCCTGGAACCAGCCCGCCAGGTGGCCGCCGATCTGGCCGCGGGTGAGCAGCGCGGTCTCCCGGTCGATGAGGTGCGGGGTGCCGGCGGCCATGGCGAGCAGCTGCGCCTGGCAGGAGCGTTCCATGGTGACGAACCACCAGACGGCCTCGGCGACGGAGTGGCCCACGGTCAGCAGCCCGTGGTTCTTCAGGATGACCGCCTTGTGCTCGCCGAGCGCCTTGGCGACCCGCTCGCCCTCCTCGGTCTCGTTCACGACGCCGCGGTAGTCGTCGTAGACGCCGTGGTCCTCGAAGAACGCGCAGGCGTCCTGGGTGATCGGGTCGAGCGGGATCCCGAGGCTGGAGAAGGCCTTCCCGTGCAGCGAGTGCGCGTGCGCGGCGGCGATCGCGTCGGGGCGGGCCGCGTGGACGCGCGAGTGGATGACGAAGGCGGCCCGGTTCACCGGCCGGCGCCCCTCGAGGACCCGTCCCTCGTGGTCGACGAGGATCAGGTCGGAGGCCTTGATCTGGCTGAAACTCATGCCGAAGGGGTTGACCCAGAAGGCGCCGGGGTCACCCGGATCCCGCACGGTGATGTGCCCGGCGACCCCCTCCGAGAACCCGAACCGCCCGAAGATCCTGAATCCGGCGGCCAGCTGTTCCTTCCGGTACCGGCGCTCCTCCTCGACGCTCCCGAACGTCGGCGGCAGCGGCAGCTCCACCCCGTCGGGCAGCGGCCCCACGGCGGCGGCGAGGGCGGGCGGCACGGTGCTCATGGCGACTCCAGAGGGATGCGGCGGAGAGTGCGCGACGCCCGGAAAGATACCGGCGAGTATCCGATGCATCAATGCATCAATGCATCGAACGACTCCTCCCGTCCCCGACGCCCGCACTCGACGCCCGACGCCCGACGCCCGCACTCGACGCCTGATGCCTGATGCCTGACGCCCGCACCCGACCCCGACGCCCGCACCTCCCGCCCGCCGGAGGGCGCCGGTTCAGGAGGCGGGGGCGCCGAAGCGGGCCAGGTAGTGCCAGACCCTCTTGACGTCCTGGGGGTCGTACGCGCCCGAGAGGGAGGCGTCCTGGACGATGCGGGGGGTGAGGAGGCCGTCCTCGGCGATGCGGGTACCGAGGTCGACGTACTCGGGACCGCGGAAGGACGGGTGGCGGCGGAGTTCGGGGACGGTGAGGCGGAAGCCGGGGTGCCATTCGACGGGGCAGGGGAGGCGGCGGGCGGCCTCCTCCACCACGGTGCCCCGGTGGCTCGGGTCCAGGACCAGGGCCTCCACGTCCCGGGCGAGTTCGACCGGGCCGTGGACCTGCGCCTCGACGTAGTCGTCCAGCGCGTCCTGTTCGTCGGCCTCCGCGAGCGCCACCAGTGCCATCCGGGAGGCCACGCCGAAGTCCGTCGGCTCCAGGAAGCTGTCGGGGTAGCAGAAGCTCGTCCGGGCGGTGGCCTCCGGTGCGAGCCGCAGGTGGGCGGAGCCGAAGCGGGGCGCGGCGCCGTAGGACCGCCGGCGGAAGTCCAGGGCGCCGTACACGGGGCGTTCGTGCGCCGGTGCCCCGTCGTAGGCGCCGCCGAAGATCCGGCTCTCCCAGTTCCAGCGGTCGCCGCCGGGGCGGGCCGTCAGCCCGCCGTTGCCGGTGCCGGTCACGAACTGCGAGCGGTAGACGCCCTCGTCGGCCAGCCGGTCCAGGAAGTGCGGGTGGAAGTTGAGCGTGACCCGCAGGGCCGGGTCGACCGGGTCGCCCGACGAGCGGGCCTCCACGTGCGCCAGCGCCCGCCGTCCCGTGTCGTGGACCGGCGAAGCGGCGGGGCGGGGCGAGGAAGTCGTCGTCATGGGAGGAGTGTTCCCGAGGCCGCGGGCTTGCGGCACGCGGATTTCGCTGGCTACGGTCACCCCGCGACCAGATAGAAAGCGCTTGCTCGCCGGCTGTGGGCGGGACCCGTCCCCGCAGCCGTCCGCCCCACCCCAGGAGCCCCAGAGTGCCGCCCGCCCCCGACGTCCTCGTCTACACCCGCACCGCCGGCTACCGGCACGACTCCATCCCCGACGGCGCCGCCGCCCTGACCGAGCTCGCCGCCGCCCGCGGCCGCGCCGCCGAGACCACCGAGGACCCCGCCGCCTTCTCCGCCGAGGGGCTCGCGGGGCGCGCGCTCGTCGTGCTGCTCTCCACCACCGGCACCGTCCTCACCCCCACCGGCCGCACCGCCCTGGAGGCGTACCTGCGCGGCGGCGGCGCCCTCCTCGCCGTGCACGCCGCCGCCAACGCCGAACCCGACTGGCCCTTCTACGGCGAGCTCCTCGGCACCCGCTTCGCCGGCCACCCCCCGCTCCAGCCCGGCGCCGTCCTCGTCGAGGACCCCGCGCACCCGGCCTGCGCCCCGCTGCCGCCCCGCTGGGAGTGGACCGACGAGTGGTACGAGTACACCTCCCACCCGCGCGTGCCGGGCGCCCGCGTCCTGCTGCGCGCCGACGAGGCCGCGTACGAGGGCGGCACGCTCGGCGACGACCACCCGCTCGCCTGGTGCCGGACCGTCGACCGGGGCCGCTTCCTCTTCACCGCCCTCGGGCACACCCCGGAGGCGTACCGCGACCCCGCCTTCCGCGCCCACCTCGACGGCGCCCTCTCCTGGCTGCTCGGCTGACCCCCGCGCGCGTACGCCACCCCCGCGCGCGTACGCCACCCCCGCGCGCGTACGCCACCCACGCGGCGCCCCCGCCGCAGCCCCGCCGCACGCGCGCGTACGTCACCCCACCGCACCCGCCCCCCTTGCGCCCGCGCCCCGGAAGCGGGAGGTTTCCCGTGGGGGCCGAAGCAGGAGGAGAAGGCCATGGCCATCGCCACCGTGAACCCCGCCACCGGCGAGACGCTGCGCACCTACGACGCGCACGGACCGGAGGAGGTCGAGCGGCGGATCGCCGCCGCCCACGAGGCCTTCCGCCAGTGGCGTACGACCCCCTTCGCCGAGCGGGCCAGGCTGCTGCGCGCGGCCGCCACCCTCCTCGACGAGGACACCGAGGACATCGCCCGCACCATGACCCTGGAGATGGGCAAACCCCTCACCGCCTCCCGCGCCGAGGCCGGCAAGTGCGCCAAGGCCATGCGCTGGTACGCCAAGCACGCCGCGGAACTGCTCGCCGACGAGCATCCGGCCGAGAGCGACGTCCGCGACGCGGGCGCCGACCGCGCCCGCGTCCACTACCGGCCGCTCGGCCCCGTCCTCGCCGTCATGCCCTGGAACTTCCCCCTGTGGCAGGTGATCCGCTTCGCCGCCCCCGCGCTCATGGCCGGGAACACCGGCCTCCTCAAGCACGCCTCCAACGTGCCCAGGACCGCGCTCTACCTCGGCGACCTCTTCCGCCGCGCCGGCTACCCCGACGGCTGCTTCCAGACCCTCCTCATCGGCTCCGCCGAGGTCGAGGCCGTCCTCCGAGACCCGCGCGTGGCCGCCGCCACCCTCACCGGCAGCGAGCCGGCCGGCCGGGCCGTCGCCTCCGTCGCCGGCGACGTCGTCAAGAAGACCGTCCTGGAGCTCGGCGGCAGCGACCCGTACATCGTGATGCCCTCCGCGGACATCGTCCGGGCCGTGAAGACGGCCGTCACCGCGCGCGTGCAGAACAACGGCCAGTCCTGCATCGCCGCCAAGCGCTTCCTCGTCCACCAGGACGTGTACGAGGACTTCACCGAGCGCTTCACCGCCGCCATGAACGCCCTCACCGTCGGCGACCCCCTCGACGAGTCCACCGACGTCGGCCCGCTCGCCACCGAGAAGGGCCGCGCCGACCTGGAGGAGCTCGTCGACGACGCCGTCCGCAAGGGCGCCCACGTCCTGTGCGGCGGCGCCCGGCCCGACGGACCGGCGCTCGCCCGCGGCTGGTACTACCGCCCCACCGTCCTCACCGGCATCACCCCCGCCATGCGCATCCACCAGGAGGAGACCTTCGGCCCCGTCGCCACCGTCTACCCGGTCCGGGACGCGGAGGAGGCGGTGGCCGTCGCCAACGACTCGCCGTTCGGGCTGAGTTCCAACGTGTGGACGCGCCGCGACGAGGACGTCGACCTCTTCGTCCGCGACCTCCAGGCCGGCGGCGTCTTCGTCAACGGCATGACCGCCTCCCACCCCGCGCTCCCCTTCGGCGGCGTCAAGCGCTCCGGCTACGGGCGCGAGCTCTCCGGCCACGGCATCAAGGAGTTCTGCAACGCGACGACCGTCTGGCAGCGCGCCTGAACCCGCCGCCACGGGAACCGCCACCGGAACCGGCACCTCACGTCAGCGCCGCGTCCACGCCAGCAGCCGGTCCGCGTCCCAGGTGTTGACGACCCGTTCGGCCGGTACGCCGCACTCCTCGGCCCGGGCGCAGCCGAGGATCTGCCAGGCCAGCTGGCCGGGGGCGTGGGCGTCCGTGTCGACGGCGACGTACGCGCCCGCCTCCACCGCCTGCCGGAGCAGCCGGCGCGGCGGGTCGAGCCGCTCCGGGCGGCTGTTGATCTCGACGGCCGTGCCCGACTCCGCGCACGCCGCGAAGACCCGCTCCGCGTCGAACTCCGACTCGGGCCGCAGCCGCCCGCCCGCGACCAGCCGGCCGGTGCAGTGGCCGAGGACGTCCATCAGCGGGTCGCGCACCGCGGTCTCCATCCGCCGGGTCATCGCCCGCGCGTCCATCCGCAGCTTCGAGTGGACCGAGCCGACCACCAGGTCGAGCCGGTCGAGGAGTCCGGGTTCCTGGTCGAGGGAGCCGTCGTCGAGGATGTCGCACTCGATGCCGGTGAGGAGCCGGAAGGGCGCCCACCGCTCGTTCAGCTCCGCCACCACGTCCAGTTGCTCCCGCAGCCGGTCCGGCGACAGGCCGCGCGCCACCGTCAGGCGCGGCGAATGGTCCGTCAGGACCGCCCAGTCGTGGCCGAGCTCGATCGCCGCCCGGCCCATCGCCTCGATCGACGCCCCGCCGTCCGACCAGTCCGAGTGGAGGTGGCAGTCGCCGCGCAGCGCCGCCCGCAGCGCGCGCCCGAACTCCGGCCGCTCCGGCTCCACGTCCAGGGAGTCCTCCAACTCCCGCTCCAGGTCGGCGAGATAGTCCGGCACCCGGCCCTCAAGGGCCTCCCGCACCACGGCCGCCGTCTTCGGTCCCACGCCCTTCAGGGACTCCAGGGTGCCGGCCGCCGCCCGGCGCTCCGCCTCGCCCTCGGGCAGCGCCTCCACCGCCGTCGCGGCCGTACGGAAGGCCCGCGCCCGGTAGGCCGGGGCGCCGCCGCGCTCCAGGAGGAAGGCGATCCGGTTCAGCGCCGCCACGGGGTCCATGCCGGGCTCCTCAACCGCCCGGGCGCGCGGCGTCCGCGCCCACCCGCGCCGGCCCGATCTCGCACCACACCGCCTTGCCCTCGCCGCGCGGCTCCACGCCCCAGCGCGAGGCCAGCGCGTCCATCAGGAGCAGTCCCCGGCCCGAGGTCGCCGCCTCGCCCGGGGTGCGCCGCCGGGGCCAGGCGCTCGACCGGTCCTGCACCGAGAGCCGCACCCGCCGCACCGGCTCGGGCAGCACCTCCAGGGTGAGCACCGCGCCGCCCTCCGTGTGCAGCAGCACGTTCACGAGCAGTTCTCCGGTCAACAGCTCGGCGTCGTCGGAGAGCTCCGGCATGCCCCAGTCCCGCAGCGCCTGCCCCACCGCCGCCCGCGCGTCGGAGAGGCCCTGCGGGTCGGCCTGGTGGATGTACTGGTGGATGCGCGGCGCCCGCTGCGTACCGGGGTCGGGGCTCCGGCGCAGCACGAGCAGGGCCACGTCGTCGCCCGAGCCCCACCGCTCCCACAGCCGCTCCGACAGGTGGTCGGCCAGCGCCTCCGCCTGCGGCGGCCCGCTGCTCACCGCCTCCGACAGGGCGGCCAGCCCCGCCTCGATGTCGGTGCCCGGCTGCTCGACCAGCCCGTCCGTGCACAGCACCAGCGTCTCGCCCGGCACCAGGTCGAGCCGGGTCTCCGGGAACTCCTCCTCGCCGAACACGGTGGCGAGGCCCAGCGGCATCCCGCCGCGCAGCTTCGGCTGGCCGACCCGCCCGTCGGTGTGCCGGATCAGCGGCCCCAGATGCCCGGCCCGCACCGCCCGCACCGTGCCGCTCGCCAGGTCCACCTGTGCGTAGGTGCAGGTCGCGAAGCGGTTGGTGTCCAGCTCGGCGAGGAAGCGGGAGGCCCGGGCCAGCACCGTCGACGGGGCGTGGCCCTCGCCCGCGTACGCCCGCAGCGCGATCCGCAGCTGCCCCATGATCGCCGCCGCGTGGGTGTCGTGGCCCTGGACGTCGCCGACGACGATCCCGACCCGGCCGCGCGGCAGCGCGATCACGTCGTACCAGTCCCCGCCGACCTGCCGGCCGCTCCAGGCGGCATGGTACCGGACCGCGATCTCCCCGCCGGTGATCTCCGGGATCCTGCGGGGCAGCATCGTCTCCTGCAGCCCGGTGGCCAGCTCCCGCTCCTCGTCGAAGAGGGTGGCCCGCTGGAGCGACTGGGCGACGATCGCCGCCAGGCCGAGCGCCAGGTTCCGCTCGTCCGCCGTGAACGCCGTCCGGCCCCGGTAGAACAGCGCCATCCCGCCCAGCGAGCGCGCCTGCGCCACCAGCGGCAGATAGCAGGCCGCGCGGAACGGCAGCCGGTCCAGATACGGCGCAAGCTCCGGGAAGTCCCGGCCGAGCGCGGCGAACGAGGACGCGAACCTCGGCCGGCCGCTCAGCACGGCCTCCGCCAGCGGCAGCCCCGGGTCGAGGCGTCGCATCCGCAGCCCGTCGAGGACGTCCAGGGAGTCGCCACTGAGCGCGATCACGTTCAGCGAACCGTTCTCGACGAGACCGAGCGCGAGCCCGTCCGCGCCGAGCCGCGCGAGTCCGCCGGGACCGGTCAGCGCGGCCGTCACGTCGTCCACGGTCACCGCCCGCGACAGCGCGTGCGTGGTCCGCTCGACGATGCTCGTCTGCATCTCGCGGCGCTTCTCCAGCTGCTGCACGAAGGCCGCGTGCGACACCTCGGCCGTGGTGTCCCGCACCGCCCCGACGATCCGGTGCGCCCGCCCGTCCCCGTCCCGCAGGATCCGCGCGAGCACGTGCGTCCAATGGGGTGTCCCGTCGTCCTGCGGGATCGGGAAGTGGGTGCTGTACGAGGACTCCCCGCCGGTCACCGCCGCCCTCACGACGTGGTCGAGGCGCATCCGCTCCGCGGGTTCGAGCCGTGCCACCAGGGTCGTCGGCCGGCCGTCGAAGCCGTCCGGGGACACGCCGAAGACCAGCAGCCCGGACGCGTCGACATCGATGGTGCCCGTGTCGAGATCCCAGTCGAAACTGCCGGTCCGGTTCATGGCGAGCCACTCGGCGGGACCGATCCCGCCCTCGTGCGCCCGCGGATCGTCTTCGGTCATCCTCCCTATTGTCGAACCCGCGCCCCGCCGACGCCATGGCTGTGACACGGCGTGGCGCCCGGATGCGGGGCGGGGGAGGGGGCACCAGAATGGCCAGTGCCGGGACCCACCCGCAGAAGCATGGAGGAGACGGCATGAACGCTGAGCCCGACGAGATGTCCCGGGGGGACGTACCGACGCCCGACCGGCTGCTGCACTCCGGTTCGGAGGGCGAGTTCACGGCGGAGGACCTGGTGCTCGCCTCCGGCCGCGACGTGACGCCGGAGACCCTGGCCTGGGCCGAACGCCGGATGGCGGAGAAGGGCCGCGCCTCCCTGGACGAACTCCTTCCCTAGGTCGTCTCTCCCCGGTCCGGGAGAGACGCCCCGGCCGCACGAGGACGCACACGCGGGGCCCGGGCCGGTACGCACCCCGCCCCGGGCCTTCCGCATTTGTGGAACACGTTCTACCGTGACCGCCGTCGCGCCGGACACCGACACCGGCGCCGACAGCCGTCACGGGAGGCCGGGATGCACCTGCAGTACACGCCGGAACAGAACCGCCTGCGCGCCGAACTGCGCGCCTACTTCGCGGAACTCGTCCCCGAGGACGTGCACGGCCGGTACGGGGACCCGGCCGCCCAGAAGCGCTTCTACCGCGAGACGATCCGCCGCCTCGGGACGGACGGCTGGCTCGGCGTCGGCTGGCCCGTCGAGTACGGCGGCCGCGGCCTCACCCCGATGGAGCAGTTCATCTTCTTCGACGAGGCCGCCCAGGCGGGCGTACCGCTGCCGCTCATGGCCCTGAACACCGTCGGCCCGACCCTCATGCGGTTCGGCACGGAGGAACAGAAGGCGTACTTCCTGCCCCGGATCCTCTCCGGCGAGCTCGACTTCGCCATCGGCTACAGCGAACCCGACGCCGGCACCGACCTCGCCGCCCTGAAGACCCGCGCGGTGCGCGAGGGCGACACGTACGTCGTCGACGGACAGAAGATCTGGACGACCAACGGCGACACCGCCGACTGGGTCTGGCTCGCCGTCCGTACCGACCCGGACGCCGCCCCCCACAAGGGCATCACCATGCTCCTCGTCCCCACCACCGACCCCGGCTACTCGTGCACCGTCATCAACACCCTCGCCTCGCACGACACCACCGCCAGCTACTACGACGGCGTCCGCGTCCCCGTCTCGCGCCGGGTCGGCGAGGAGAACAAGGGCTGGCGGCTCATCACCAACCAGCTCAACCACGAACGCGTCACCCTCGCCGCCCACGGCACCATGGCCCTCCGCGCCCTCCACGACGTCCGCCGCTGGGCCGCCGACACCCTCCTCTCCGACGGCCGCTGCGTCCTCGACCTCCCCTGGGTCCGCCGCGCCCTCGCCCGCACCCACACCCGCCTCGACGCCATGCGCCTGCTCAATTGGCAGATGGTCAACGCCGTCCACCACGGCACCCTCACCCCCCAGGACGCCTCCGCCGTGAAGGTGTACGGCTCCGAGGCCCGCCGCGACGCGTACGCCGCCCTCATGGAGGTCGTCGGCGCGACCGGCGCACTCAAGGAGGGCTCCCCGGGCGCCGTCCTCCACGGCGAACTCGAACGCGGCTACCGCTCGGCCGTCATCTTCACCTTCGGCGGCGGCAACAACGAGATCCAGCGCGAGATCATCTCCTGGATCGGCCTCGGCATGCCCCGCGTCCGCCGCTGAGCCCCGCCCCGACCGGCCCCGCCCGGGATGCCCGCCGACGACGGCGCGGGCAGGCTGGTGCTTCGGCGTGGCTCGTGGGCGAGAGGGTCGGGTGAGGAAGCCATGGGTGGTGCGCACAGCGGCGGTACGGCCGGGGGCGCGGGGGCCGGCGGGACGGACCTCGGGGTCGCGCGGTTCTTCGCACGCCTCGCCCTGCTCGCGGCGGCCGGCTCGCTCGTCGTGCTCGTGCTCGCCTTCGGCGAGGGCGGTCTCCTCGTGGTCGGTGCCGGACTCCTCGGGCTGGTCCTCTGCGCCGTCGGCGTCTGGTGGTTCGTCGCCCACCGGGGCCCGCTGCGGCTGCTCGGGGCCCTCCTCGTCGTCCTCGCCCCGGTCGGGGTGGTGGTGCTCTTCGTCTGGGACGGGCTGTGGCTGACGGCGCTCGTCCTGTGCCTGTGCTGGGGGCTCGCCGTGTTCTGCGCGCGGGCCGCGCTGCGCCGCTCCCGGCCGGAGGAGCCGCAACGGGCGGTCCCGGCGGTCCGGCCGCGCGGCGCCGTGCTGATCATGAACCCGAAGTCGGGCGGCGGAAAGGTCGGACGCTTCGGGCTCGTCGAACGGGCGGAGGAGCTGGGCGCGCGGGTGATCCTCCTCGACCCGTCCGCCCCGGCCGACGTCGCCGCGCTGGCCCGGCAGGCCGTCGCCGACGGCGCCGACCTCCTCGGCGTCGCGGGCGGCGACGGAACCCAGGCGCTGGTCGCGGCGGTCGCCGCCGAGCACGACCTGCCGTTCCTGGTGGTCTCCGCCGGGACCCGGAACCACCTCGCCATGGACCTCGGGCTCGACCGCGACGACCCCGCGCGCTGCCTCGACGCCCTCACCGACGGCGAGGAGCTCCGGATCGACCTCGGCGACGTCTCGGGGCGGGCCTTCGTCAACACCGTCTCGTTCGGCGTGTACGCCGATGTCGTGCAGCGGCCCGAGTACCGCGACGACAAGGCCGGCACGGCGCTCAGCCTCATGCCGGACCTGCTCGTCGGCGACGGCGTACGACGGCTCGACTCCCTCGTCGACGGCGACCGGCTCGACGACCAGCAGGCGCTGCTCGTCAGCAACAACCCGTACTTCTCGCCCGACGAGGTCAGCGGCGCCGGCCGCCGCCCCCGGCTCGACGACGGCGAGCTGGGAGTGCTCGGGATCCGGGTGGAGGACGCCGCCCAGGCCGCCGACCTGGCCGTGCGCGGCTCCCAGTCCACCGGCCTCACCGTTCTGAGCGCCCACCGCGTGGAGGTGACCGCCGGCGACGCGACGGAACTCCCCGTGGCGGTCGACGGCGAGGCCCTCCGCATGCCCACCCCCGTCGTCTGCACCCTCCGCCCGGGCGCCCTCCGCGTCCAGGTCCCCCGCGACCGCCCGGGCGTCGTCCCGCCCCCGCCCGCCCTCGACTGGCGCCGCATCCGCGACCTCGCCCTCGGCCGCACCGAGCGCCCCCCGACCCGGTGACCGGACCCGGGGCCGGGGACAGGGCCGGGGACGGGGACGCGGACGGCCCCGGCGGGCAGGGAGCGGCCGTCCCGGCAGCCGGCGGGCGGGGCGCCGACGGTCCCGCCGTCCCGGCCGACGACGGAGCCACCGACCCCGCCACCGCCCCCGACCCCGCTGCCCACCCCGGCGCGCGCCCCACCGCGCGCCGCCACCGTCTGCCGTACGTCGGCCTCCCGGGCGCCTGGGGCGCGCTCGTGCTCGCCTGCCTGTCCTTCACGCCCTCCCTGCTGCCGCGCGGCGGGATCCTGCAGGGGGTCGTCACGGGGATCCTCGCCGCGATCGGATACGGGCTCGGCACGGTCGGCGCCTGGATCTGGCGGGCCTTCGCCGACCGGGAGGCCCGGCCCGCGAGCCGCCGGACCTGGCACACCTTCCTCATCACCGCGGTGGTGCTCCTCGCGGTCGCGTTCGGGCTCGGGCAGTACGGCCAGCACCGGATCCGCGCGCTGCTGGACGTGACGGAGTACGACCTCCTCCACTGGATCCTGTCGCCGCTCGTCGCGCTCCTGCTGTTCGCCCTGGTCCTCGCGGGCGCCCGAGGGGTCCGGTGGGTCTACCGCCGGGTCGCCGCGCGGCTGCGGCGCTGGATCGGCGCGCGGGCCGCGAAGGCCGTCGGCGGCATCCTCGTCGCCGTCACCGGAATGCTGCTCTTCAGCGGACTGCTCGTCGACGGCCTGGTCGAGGCGGCGAACCAGGCGTTCTCCCTGCGGGACACCGAGACCGAGGAGGGCGTCGAGCGGCCCACCAGCACCCTGCGCTCCGGTGGCCCCGAGTCGTACGTGCCCTGGGACTCGCTCGGCAGGACGGGGCGGACCTTCGTGGCCGGCGGGCCGTCGGCCGCCGAGATCGAGGACTTCACCGGCCGTGCCGCGCGGGAGCCCGTCCGGGCGTACGCGGGGCTCGACACCGCGCAGGACACCGAGGCGCGCGCCGCCCGCGCGGTGGCCGATCTGCGCCGGGCCGGCGGACTCGGGCGCGGCAACCTCCTCGTCGTGACGACGACGGGCAGCGGCTGGGTGGACCCCGCCGCGGTGGACAGCTTCGAGTACCTCACCGGCGGCGACGCCGCGACGGTCGCCCTGCAGTACTCGTACCTGCCCTCCTGGCTGTCGTACCTCGTCGACCAGTCGAAGGCGCGCGAGGCGGGCCGCGAGCTGTTCGACGCCGTCTACGAGGCCTGGTCGAAGCTGCCGCCGGACGCGCGCCCCCGGCTGTACGTGGCGGGGGAGAGCCTCGGTTCGTTCGGCGGGGAGACCGCCTTCAGCGGCGAGTACGACCTGCGCAACCGCACGGCCGGGACGCTCTTCGCGGGCCCGCCCCACTTCAACACGCTCTTCCGGCGCTTCAGCGACCACCGGGAGCCCGGCAGCCCCGAGATCGAGCCGGTCTACCGCGGCGGGCGCACCGTACGCTTCGCCAACGACGCCGGGGCCGGCATCCCGCCGCAGGACACGCCGTGGGAGGGGTCCCGCGTGCTGTATCTCCTGCACGCCTCGGACCCGATCGTCTGGTGGGGCCCGCAGCTCATCTACGACGAGCCGGACTGGATCGGCGAGACCCCCGGCGACGACGTGCTCGGGTCGATGTTCTGGGTGCCGTTCGTGACGTTCTGGCAGGTCACCGCCGACCTCCCGTTCGCCACCGGGGTGCCCGACGGGCACGGCCACACCTACCGCGCCGAGTACGTCGACGGCTGGAACGCCGTCCTGCGCCCCGAGGGCGTGACCGAACCGGACCTCGCCCGGCTGCGCACGCTCATGACGCGCGGCTGATCGGCTCCCTCCTCCAGGGAGCGCCTTCCGTTTGCGGAGCCGGAGCAACCGGGTTTCAGTGTGGATGACCCCCCCACGCCCTTTCAGGAGCACAGACATGTCGATGGCGTTCGGTTCCTCCTTCGGCCCCTCCGACCCGTTCGGCGACCTGCTGAACCGCTTCTTCGGAATGTCCCCGGCGTCGTCGCCACCGGCCGTGCAGCGGGTCCCCATCGGCCGTCTCCTCACCGAGTCGTCCCACGAACTCCTCAACACGGCGACCGCCAAGGCGGTCGCCGACGGCACGACCGACCTCGACACCGAACACCTCCTGTGGGCCACCACCCAGGTCGAACCCACCCGCCGGCTGCTCGCCCGCTCCGGCGTCGACCCCGACGCACTCGCCGACAAGATCGCCAAGGTGCTGCCGCGCGAGGCCGAGGAACCCTCCGCCGAGCCGGGGCTCACCCCCGCCGCCAAGCGGACCCTCGCGCTCGCCCACGCCACCTCGCAGGCCGCCGGCGTCTCGTACATCGGCCCCGAGCACATCCTCGGCGCCCTCCTCGGCGACGCGGACTCGGGCGCCTCCCGCTTCCTGCGCGCCGAGGACCTCGACGTCTCCAAGCTGCGCGGGATGACAGACCAGGCCGCCCGCGGCGGCGAGGCCACCGCGCCCGCCGCACCCAAGCAGCCCGCCACCACCCTCGACGAGTTCGGCCGCGACCTCACCGAGGAGGCGAAGGCCGGCAGGCTCGACCCGGTCGTCGGCCGCGCCGAGGAGATCGAGCAGACCATCGAGATCCTCTCCCGCCGCTCCAAGAACAACCCCGTCCTCATCGGCGAGCCCGGCGTCGGCAAGACCGCCATCGTCGAGGGCCTCGCCCAGCGGATCGTGGCCGGGGAGGTCCCCGACACCCTCAAGGACAAGCGGGTCGTCTCCCTCGACCTCTCCGGCATGGTCGCCGGCGCCCAGTACCGCGGCCAGTTCGAGGAACGCCTCAAGAAGGTCATCGAGGACGTCCAGAAGTCCGAGGGCGACATCATCCTCTTCATCGACGAGCTGCACACCGTCGTCGGCGCCGGCGCCACCGGCGAGGGCTCCATGGACGCCGGGAACATGCTGAAGCCCGCCCTCGCCCGCGGCGAGCTGCACGTCGTCGGCGCCACCACCATCGACGAGTACCGCAAGTACATCGAGAAGGACGCCGCACTCGAACGCCGCTTCCAGCCCGTCCTCATCCCCGAGCCGACCGTCGAGGAGACCGTCCAGATCCTCGAAGGCCTCCGCGACGCCTACGAGGCCCACCATCAGGTCCGGTTCGCCGACGGCGCCCTCGCGGCGGCCGCCGAACTCTCCGACCGGTACATCAGCGACCGCTTCCTCCCCGACAAGGCCATCGACCTCATGGACCAGGCCGGCGCCCGCGTACGGCTCCGCAGCGCGGGCCGCTCCACCGAGGTGATCGGCCGCGAGGACAGGCTGGCCAAGCTGCGCCGCGAGAAGGACCAGGCCGTCGCCGCCGAGGAGTTCGAGAAGGCCAAGCAGCTCAAGGAGGAGATCGCCGAGGTCGAGGGCGAGCTCGCCGGCATCGAGGAGCGCCGCGAGGGCGTCGTCTCCGTCACCGCCTCCGACATCGCCGACATCGTCGCCCGCCGCACCGGCATCCCCGTCAGCCAGCTCACCACCACCGAGAAGGACCGGCTGCTCAGACTGGAGCAGGAGATGCACGACCGGATCGTCGGCCAGGACGAGGCCGTCACCGCCGTCTCCGAGGCCGTCCGCCGCAACCGCGCCGGCATGGGCGACCCCGACCGGCCCGTCGGCTCCTTCCTCTTCCTCGGCCCCACCGGCGTCGGCAAGACGGAACTCGCCAAGACCCTCGCCGAGCTGCTCTTCGGCGACGAGGACCGGATGATCCGCTTCGACATGAGCGAGTTCCAGGAGAAGCACACCGTCGCCCGGCTCGTCGGAGCGCCTCCCGGGTACGTCGGCTACGAGGAGGCCGGGCAGCTCACCGAGAAGGTCCGCCGCCAGCCGTACAGCGTCGTCCTCTTCGACGAGGTGGAGAAGGCCCACCAGGACGTCTTCAGCACGCTGCTCCAGGTCCTCGACGACGGGCGCCTGACGGACGGCCAGGGCCGCACGGTCGACTTCCGCCACTGCGTCGTCATCATGACGTCCAACATCGGCGCGCACCGGATCCTCGCCCACGAGGGCGACGCGGCCGAGCTGAAGGACGAGCTGATGGAGGACCTGCGGGGCCGCTTCCTGCCCGAGTTCCTCAACCGCATCGACGACATCATCGTCTTCCACAGCCTCAACCAGAAGGACCTCACCGAGATCGTCGAGCACCTCCTCGACCGCAGCAAGCACCGCGTCCACGCCCAGGGGATGACCCTGGAGGTCACCGAGGCCGCGACGAAGCTCCTCGTCGCCCACGGCTATCAGCCGGAGTTCGGCGCCCGGCCGCTGCGCCGCACCATCCAGACCGAGCTCGACAACCGCGTCGCCTCCCTCCTCCTCGGCGGCGAGGCGGAGCCCGGCGACACGATCGTCGCCGACGTCGTCGACGACTCCCTGCACTGCACGATCCGCAAGGGCGAACCCGCGGCCGCGGAGACGGCCGCCGCCGCGGCCTGAACGGCGAACGGCCGGCCCCCGCCTCCCGGGAGAGGGAGGCGGGGGCCGTTCCACGTTTCACCCCGGTCAGCCCGTCGGCTCGATCACGACCTTGAGGTGCTTCATGATCGGCTGGTCGCTCTGGCTGCTGTAGTCGCCCAGGGCGCACAGCACGTTCATCTCCGGCATGTATCCCGCCGCGCAGCCGCGCGGGATGTCGTACGGCACCGCCAGATAGCCGTGCAGCGAGCGCCGGCTGCCGTCGCGGGCGGTCGCGGTGATGTCCACCGGGGCGAGTTCCGTGATGCCCCGCTCGCGCATGTCGGCACGGTTCATGAAGACCAGCGTGCGCAGCCCGCTCACGCCCCGGTAGCGGTCGTCGTCGGAGTAGATCGTGGTGTTCCACTGGTCGTGCGAGCGCATCGTGCCGAGCGCGAGCGTGCCCGGCTCGGGGACGACGTCCGGCAGCGGCGCGGCGGAGAACTCCGCCTTCCCCGACGGGGTGAGGAAGACCAGCTCGCGCGCGGGCTGCTTGATGCGGAAGCCGAGCGGCAGCCGCACCCGCCGGTTGAAGTCCTCGAAGCCGTCCAGGACGCGGGCCATCGTGTCCCGGATCCGGTCGTAGTCCTCCACGTACCAGGCCCACGGCGTCGCGCTGTCCGGGAGCGCGGCCCGCGCCATGCCCGCGACGATCGCCGGCTCGGAGAGCAGGTGCGGCGACGCGGGCTTCTTCATCCCGCGCGACAGATGGACCATGCTCATCGAGTCCTCGACCGAGGTGGCCTGTTCGCCCTTGCGCTGGTGGTCCTTCTCGGTGCGGCCCAGGCACGGCAGGATCAGCGCCCGCCGGCCGTGCACCACATGGCTGCGGTTGAGCTTGGTGCTCACCTGGACGGTCAGCTCGCAGTTCCGCAGCGCCTCGTACGTGACGGGCGTGTCGGGCGCGGCCAGCGCGAAGTTGCCGCCCATGCCGACGAAGACCTTGACGTCGCCCCGTCCCATCGCCTCGATGGTGTGCACGGTGTCGAGGCCGTGGGCGCGCGGCGGGTCGATCCCGCAGACCTCGCCGAGCCGGTCGAGGAAGGCCTCGGCGGGGCGGTGGTCGATGCCGCAGGTGCGGTTGCCCTGGACGTTGCTGTGGCCGCGCACGGGGGACGGGCCGGCGCCCTCGCGGCCCAGGTTGCCGCGCAGCAGCAGGAGGTTGACGATCTCGCGGACCGTGTCGACGCCGTGCTCGTGCTGGGTGACGCCGAGGCACCAGCTGACGATCGAGCGGTCCGCCTCCCGGTACACCCGGGCCGCCTCCAGGATCTCCTCGCGGGGGAGCCCCGACTGGAGCTCGATCTCCTCCCAGGGCGTGGCCTCGCACACGGCCCGGTACTCCTCGAAGCCGGCCGTGTGCCGCTCGACGAACTCCCGGTCGAGCGCCTTCGGATCGGACACCGACTGTTCCAGGATCGCCTTGGCCATGCCCCGCAGGAGGGCCATGTCGCCGCCGATCCGCGGCTGGAGGTTGAGCGTCGACGTCCTGGTGGAGTGGAAGGTCGCCATGTCCTTGAAGTCGTGCGGGATGATCGTCCGCGTGGCCGCGGCCTCCACCAGCGGGTTGACGTGCACGATCTGCGCGCCCCGGTGGTACGCCTCGGCGAGGGCGGTGAGCATCCGGGGCGCGTTGGACGCGGCGTTGACGCCGAGGATGAACAGCGCGTCGGCGGTCTCCCAGTCGGCGAGGTCCACCGTGCCCTTGCCGGTGCCGAGCGACGCCGTCAGGGCCCGCCCGCTCGCCTCGTGGCACATGTTGGAGCAGTCGGGGAGGTTGTTGGTGCCGAGCTCGCGGGCGAGCAGCTGGTAGAGGAAGGTCGCTTCGTTGCCGAGCCGGCCCGAGGTGTAGAACGACGCCTGGTTCGGGTCGTCGAGGCCCCGCAGGGCACTGCCGACCAGCTCGAAGGCGTCCTTCCAGTCGATCGGCACGTAGTGGTCGGTGTCGGGGTCGTACACCATCGGCTCGGTGAGCCGGCCCTCGTTCTCCAGCGCGTAGTCCGTCCATCCGGCCAGCTCGGTCACCGAGTGCGCGGCGAAGAAGTCCCGCCCGACCCGCTTCCGGGTCATCTCCCAGGTGACGTGCTTGATGCCGTTCTCGCAGATGTCCAGGTGGAGGCCCTTGGTGTCGTCGGGCCAGGCGCAGCCCGGACAGTCGAACCCGGTGCGCTCGTGGTTCATCTTCATGATCGCCCGGGGGCCGTCCACGGGGAGGGCGCCTTCCCGGACCATGAACCGGGTCACGCTCTTGGCGGCGCCCCAGCCGGCGGCCGGATGGTGGTACGGCCGGACCTCCGGCTCCCCGTCGGGGACGGGGCCCACCCGGGGTTCCAGGCCGTCCTGCTGCTGCTTGCGGTCGAGGCTCATGGCCTGCCACCTTTCCGGCGCACACGGGCGCGAGGGAACGCGTAGGACCCCCTCTCGGCAGGCTATGCCGGGCCGCACCTCGTCGCCATTCGGCCGCGCGGGGGAGCGGCGACGGGCTGCGGGGTCGCCCGACCCTGGATACGCTGGCGCCGATTTGCCCCTCTTCGACGGGAGTCGCATGGTCGCCCCCCAGCCCGTCCCCCAGCTCGTCCTCGGCCCGCCCACCAAGGCCGCTCTCTTCCTCACGCTCACCGTCGCGCCCGGCCGGGAGACCGACGTACGCGAAGCGCTCGGCGGCCTGTCCGGGCTCGCCCGCTCCGTCGCCTTCCGCGCCCGCGACGACGCCCTCGCCTGCGTCGCCGGCCTCTCCTCCGGCGCCTGGGACCGGCTCGTCGGCGGGCCCCGCCCCCGCGAACTGCATCCGTTCACCCCCCTCCAGGGCCCCCGGCACCACGCCCCCGCGACCCCCGGCGACCTGCTGCTCCACCTGCGGGCCCGCCGCGCCGACCTCTGCTTCGAACTGGCCCGGGTCGTCCTGGACGGCTTCGGCGACGCCGTCACCGTCGTCGACGAGGTCCACGGCTTCACCTACTTCGACGAACGCGACCTCCTCGGCTTCGTCGACGGCAGCGAGAACCCCACGGGGCCGTCCGCCGCCGGCGCCGTCCTCGTCGCCGACGAGGACCCCGGCTTCCGCGGCGGCAGCTACGTCGTCGTGCAGAAGTACCTCCACGACCTCGCCGCCTGGAACGCGCTCTCCACCGAGGAGCAGGAGCGGGTCATCGGCCGTTCCAAGGCCGACAACGTCGAACTCCCCGACGACGTCAAGCCGTCCGACTCGCACGTCGCCCTCAACACCGTCGAGGACGAGGACGGCGAGGAGCGGCAGATCGTCCGCCAGAACATGCCGTTCGGACGGCTCGGCGCGGGCGAGTTCGGCACGTACTTCATCGGGTACGCCCGCACGCCCGCCGTCACGGAACAGATGCTCCGCAACATGTTCCTCGGCGACCCGCCCGGCAACACCGACCGCATCCTCGACTTCTCCACCGCCGTCACCGGCGGCCTCTTCTTCGTCCCGAGCGCCGACCTCCTCGACGACCTCCCGGCCCCGGATACGGCCCTGGGCGCGGCCCGGGAATCCGCGGCGGAACCCGCGGCCGCGGCGGAACCCGCGACGGAAGCCGTGGCCGGATCCGAACCCGAACCCGAAGCCGTAGCCCCCGCTGCCGCCGCCGTGGGCCTGGGCATCGGCAGCCTGAAAGGAGTACCGGCGTCATGACCAGCCTCCCCGGCAACCCCACCCCCACCAGCAACCTGCACCGCGAACTCGCCCCCATCACCCCCGCCGCCTGGGCCGAGATCGAGGAGGAGGCCCGCCGCACCTTCCGCCGCACCGTCGCGGGACGCCGCGTCGTGGACGTCCCCGACCCCGGCGGCGCCACCCTCGCCGCCGTCGGCACCGGCCACCTCACCGACCTCGCCGCGCCCGCCGAAGGCGTCCGCGCCCGGCTGCGCGAGGCCCGCCCGCTGGTCGAGCTCCGCGTCCCCTTCACCGTCGACCGCTCCGCCGTCGACGACGTCGAACGCGGCGCCAAGGACTCCGACTGGCAGCCCGTCAAGGACGCCGCCCTCGCCCTCGCCCTCGCCGAGGACAGCGTCGTCTTCGACGGCTACGAGGCCGCCGGCGTGCGCGGCCTGCGCGCCGCCTCCTCCAACCCGGCCGTCGCGCTCCCCACCGAACCCCGCGACTACCCCGACGCCGTCAGCCGCGCCCTCACCGCCCTGCGGCTCGCCGGCGTGGACGGCCCCTACGCGCTGCTCCTCGGCGCCGAGGAGTACCGGGCCGTCAGCGAGACCTCCGACCACGGCTATCCGGTCGCCGCCCACCTCGGCCGGATGCTCGACGGACCGCCGATCTGGGCCCCCGCCGTCACCGGCGGCTTCGTGCTCTCCACGCGCGGCGGCGACTTCGAACTCCGCCTCGGCCAGGACGTCTCCATCGGCTACACCCGGCACGACGCCGACACCGTGGAGCTGTACCTCCACGAGACGCTCACCTACTTCACGTACACCGACGAGGCCGTCGTCGTCCTCGGCGGCGAGTGACCGGAGTGCACGCCTGGTCGTGGCGGTACGCGGTCCCCCGGCTGGCCGGCGCGGGCGTCGTCGGCGCCGCCGCCGGGGCGGTCACCGGCGCGCTCGCCGAGACCGCGCTCGGCATCCTCGCCGGGATCGCCGCCGCCGAGACCGTCTTCGTCGTCACCGGCTGGATCGTGCTGTGGCCGATGGACGCCACCGCGACCCGTCGCAACCTGCGGCGCGAGCAGTTCCGACCGGTCGTCGAGGAACTGGCGGTGGTCACGGCGGCCCTCTGCGGGCTCGTCGCCATCGTCGCGCTGCTCCTCGTCGACTCCGGCTACGACCGGGCCGCCGCCGCGACCGCCCTCTGGGGCGTCTTCATGGCCTGGGCCGCCCTCCACCTCATGTACGCGACCCGGTACGCGTACCTGTACTACGGGCCGCCCGAGGGCGGCATCGACTTCAACTCCGACGACCGGCCCCGCTACACCGACTTCCTGTACTTCTCCTACAACCTCGGCATGACGTACCAGGTCTCGGACACCAACGTCTCGGACTCCGGGATCCGGGCGGTCGTCCTGCGCCACTGCCTCCTCTCGTACGTCTTCGGCGCCAGCATCCTCGCCACCGCGATCAACCTCGTCGCCGGCATCGTCACCGGCTGACCCGGCGCGCGCCGGCCGACCGGGGCCCGGCCGACCGGGCCCGGCCGACCCGGTGTGCGCGGGCCCCGCGCGCCCCGGCAGACTCGCCCCATGAGCAGCACGCGTCAGCGCCCCGCCCGCCCCGCCGGTTCCACCCCGACCGCCGTCGTCGTCGGCGCCGGCCCCAACGGGCTCGCGGCCGGCGCCCTGCTCGCCGAGGCGGGCGTCGAGGTCACGGTCCTGGAGGCCGCGCCGACGATCGGCGGCGGCACCCGCACCGACGAGGCGATCCTGCCCGGGCTGCTCCACGACCACTGCTCGGCCGTCCACCCCCTGGCCGTCGCCTCGCCCGCCCTCCGGCACCTCCGCCTCGACCGGTACGGGCTGAACTGGCGGCTCCCCGAGATCGACTGCGCCCACCCCCTCGACGACGGCACCGCCGCCGTCCTGTACCGCTCGGTCACCGAGACCGCCGCCGGGCTCGGCGCCGACGCGGCCCGCTACCGGGCCCTGCTGGCCCCCTCGGTACGCCGCTGGGAGGCGCTCTCCGCCGACGTCATGGGCCCGCTCCTGCGCGTCCCCGACCACCCCCTCCTCCTGGCCCGCTTCGGCCTGCCGACCGTCCTGCCCGCCGCCGCCCTCGCCCGCCTCTTCCGCACCCCGGGCGCCCGCGCGCTGTGGGCGGGCGTCGCCGCACACGCCTACCGGCCGCTCACCGAACCCCTCAGCTCCGCGATCGGCCTCGGCATCCTGACCGCCGGGCACGCGGCCGGCTGGGCCGTCGCCGAGGGCGGCTCCCGCTCCATCACCGACGCCCTCGCGGCCGCCCTCCGCGCCCACGGCGGCCGGATCGAGACGGGCGTCAGGATCACCCACCGCTCCCAGCTGCCGCCCGCCGACCTCACGCTCCTCGACCTCGACCCGGCCCAGGCCGCGGCCGTGTACGGCGACGTCCTGCCGTCCCGTACGGCGGCCGCGTACCGCCGCTTCCGGCGCGGTCCCGGCGCCTTCAAGGTCGACCTGGCGGTGGAGGGCCGGGTGCCGTGGCGGGCGGAGGCCGCCCGCCGGGCCGGGACGGTCCACCTCGGCGGCCCGCTCGCCGAGGTCGTCCGCGCAGAGCGGGACGTCACGGACGGCCGGATGCCGGAGCGCCCCTTCGTCCTCGTCGGCCAGCAGTACCTCGCCGACCCCTCCCGCTCCGTCGGCGACGTCCACCCGGTGTGGACGTACGCGCACGTGCCGCACGGCTACGACGGCGACGCGACCGACGCGATCCTGGCCCGCCTGGAACAGTTCGCCCCCGGCGTCCGCGACCGCGTCGTCGGCCTGCGCGTCACCCGCCCCGCCGACTTCGCCGCCGCCAACCCCAACTTCGCCGGAGGCGACATCCTCACCGGCGCCAAGACCGTCCCCCAACTGGTCCTCGGCGCCCGCCCCGCCCTCGACCCCTACGCCACCGGCCTCCCCGGCGTCTACCTCTGCTCCGCCGCCACCCCGCCCGGCCCCGGCGCCCACGGCATGTCCGGCGCAGGCGCCGCCACGGCCGCCCTCCGCCACCTCGGCATCCGACCGCCCTGGCGGTAGGCGGGCGGCCCCGCCCCGGCCCGTCAGGGGCCCTCCCGCGGCTGCGCGGCGGGCACCGTGCCGGCGGGTTCCGTCAGGGAGTGCCGGTCCGGCCGAACGCCGGGCGCGCGTGGGCGAGGAAGGCGTGGACGGCCGGGTGGTGCGCGGGCTTCCAGACCAGGGCGAGGAGCGCCGGGACGTCCACGTCGTCCAGGGGGAGCGCGGTGAGACGGCCGGCGTAGGTGCCGGCCATCGAGGCGCTCAGCACGGCGACCCCGAGGCCCCGCGCGGCGAGGTCGGCGATCGAGTCGGCGGCCCCGGCCTCCAGGGCGATCGACGGCCGGAGGCCCTGCGCGTCGGACGCCTGGTCGAGCACCGCCCGCAGGCCGGTGCCGCGCGGCATGCAGATGACCGGATGGGCCGTCAGGTCGCGGAGGGCGAGGCGCTCCCGGCCGGCCAGGGGGTGCGTGGGCGGGACGGCCGCGACGAGCCGTTCGCTGACGATGATCATGGCGTCCAGGCCGTCGGGGGGCGCGCCGGCGGCGCCGACGAGCGCCAGGTCGACGGAGCCGTCGCGCACCCCCTCGACGAGCCGGTCCGAATCGTCCTCCCGCAGCAGGACGTCCACCCCGGGATGGGCCGTGCGGAAGGCGGCGAGGGCGTCGAAGAGCGGGGTGACCGTGCATCCGACGACCATGCCCAGGGTCAGCCGGCCGCGCACCAGCCCCGTCACCTCGTCGACCGCCCGGCCGACCGCCTCGGCCGACGCGAGCGCCGCACGCGCGGGTGCGAGGGCGGCCTCCCCGGCGACGGTCAGGGTGACCGCACGGGCCGAGCGGTCGAACAGCTCGGCGCCCAGCTCCTGTTCGAGCCGCCGGATCTGCGCGCTCACGCCGGACTGGCTGATGTGCACCCGCTCGGCGGCCCGGGTGAAGTTCCGCTCCTCGGCGACCGCGACGAAGTACTCCAACTGCCTGAGATCCATGACCATGGATTCTAGTAAGCAGAAGAACCATCTGTTGGACTTCTGATGCAGGGGGCCGCGAGGCTGGAGGAACGGAAACCGAGGACGCGTTCCCAGCCAGGAGGAACCCCATGCCGGAGTACGAGAAGGCCATGCGCCCCGAGGACATCACCCGTCTCTTCGTCGAGCGGTCCAACGCGGGCGACGCGGCGGGCGTCGCCGCGCTCTACGCCGAGGACGCAGTGCTCGCCTACCCGCCGGGCGAGGTGACGGTGGGACGGGAGGCGATCCGCGTCCTGTGGGAGAAGGTGCTGGTCCACCGGCCGCGCTTCGAGCCGGAGGAGCCGCTGCCCACCCTCCTGAACGGCGACATCGCCCTCACCTCCACCCCGCCGAAGGACGGCACCGGCGCCCGGGCCCAGGTCGTCAGGCGCCAGCCCGACGGAAGCTGGCTGCGCGTGCTCGACCAGCCCGAGTTCGTCCCATTCCCGGCACGCTGACAGGCGCGCGGGCGGGGGAGCCGGGGCCGGGCGGGGTGGCGTGCGCGGTCACCGGCGCCACCAGGGCTCCCGTACGTAACGGCTCTCTGTACCGGTACAGCCGAGGCCGTTGGAGATCTCCTCGGACTCCAGGTTCCAGCCCACCACGCCATTGCCCTTGCGGCTCAGCTCGATCAGGCGGGCGTCGGTGGTGCGGGTCCCGTCGGTCACCCGGCAGGCGACGATCGAGGTCCAGGCCTGGCCGTCGAGCGCGGAGACCAGGAACAGGAGCGGCAGGACGGCGGCGGTGAGGAGCAGGGCCACGCCCTGCTCCGCCGCCGCGGCCCGGCTCAGCCAGGCCGGCGGCCGGTAGTCCGGGTCGTGCGAGGGCCCGTCCGCGGTGCCGCGTCCGTGGTGCGCACGCCGCCGCCCCGTGCGGTACTCCACCACGACGCCCTTGCGGAGCGCGTACGCGGCGAGGGCCGTGCCCAGGCCCCACCAAGGGCCGAAGAGGCAGGCGTCGATGACGCCGACCGCCAGCGGATTGAGGACGGTGACCCCGACGCGGCGCAGGTGGGCGAGCCGGCCGCGGCCGGTCGGCACGGCGCCGCGCGCGGCGAAGACGGCGAAGACGACCCGTGAGATCACGACCGCGAGGACCGAGCCGAGCAGCGGGTCCGTGATCACCATGCCGAGCAGCACGTCCGGCCAGTTCCCCGGCTCCATGCCGACGAACACGTCCCGCACCGCGTCCCCGCCGCCCACCGTGTACGCGACCTTGGCCACGGGCACGGCCAGCGCCAGGGCGAGGAGCACGGTGTGCCCCGGGCCGCCCTTGCGGTCGGCCCGGCGCTCCTCCGCCAGGTCCGGGTCGGCGCGCGTCCCGGCCGAACCGGTCAGGAGCCGCCGCCCGGCGCGCCGACCGAGAGGACGATGGCGGTCGTACGGCCCAAGGGAGTGGCGTACGCGATGCTGTCACCGGCCGCGTGACCGAGCAGCGCCCGGCCGAGCGGACTGTCGGCGGTCACCAGGGCCGGATCGTCCGCGTCGGCCAGCTCGCCGACGTGCAGCGTCGACTCCGTGCCGTCGCCGAACCGCACCCCCACCGTGCTGCCCACGCCGATCGTGTCGGCCGACGGGGCGCCGGCGGCCGAGGCCTCCCGCAGCCGCCCCTCGATCTCCTCGATCCGCGAGTCCAGCCGGTCCGCCTCCGTGGCCCGCTGCAACTCGTCGGCCTGATCGGCCCGGTCGCCGGGCTCGTCGGCGTCGCCGAGCGTGGCGGCGACCTTCGCCCGTTCGGCGCGCAGCTCGGACAGTTCGCGGCTCAACGCCGCGCGGGCGGCCTCGCTGATGGGCTCCGGTCCAGCGGTCATGACTGCTCCCGTCGTGCGGTGGCGGGGACGAAGGACGACGTCTCCCATTCCGACATCACCGGAAAAGCCCGTCAAATCGCGCGAAACGTCCGTGGGGTCGCCGGGGAGGCGGGAAGACCGTCGACGGGGAGGCGAGAAGGCATGCGGTGGGGAAGCCGGGAGCACCCTCGACGGGGAGGCGAGAAGGCCTCCGACGGGGCAGTCGAGAAGACCTCCGGTGGGGAGGTCGAGTAGGCCTCCGACGGGGAGTCGGAAGGCCTCAGGGCCGGAACCCTGGAGGACCGACGTATGGCGCGGAGCCCTGAAGGCCGCGGTGCGGAGCCCTGGAGGCCTCCGGCGGGGGCGTTCGGAAGGTCTCCGGGACGGGGCCCGGAAATCCCCTGGCGTCCCCGGGGCCGGGCGCGTTAGCGTGCTCGTGATGATCACTCACTCCTCGTACCGATGGGGGGTCCTCACCGCGCACGGAGCGTCCTGATGGGCACGCCCGTGCGGGAGGACACCCGCCTTTCCCTCTGGCGGCGCGTGCGCGCCTACGCCGTGCCGCCCGCCATGATCGAGACCGCCACCGCCCGCCGCCTCGCCGGCGACTGGGCCGGTGCCTGCGCCGCCGCGCGCGTCGACCTCGACCTGACCCCCCGGACCCTGGCCCGGACCCACGGCACGGAACTCGCCGCACGCGTGCGTGCCGACCTCCGCCGCCTCGCCCCCGACCTGCTCCGCTGGCACCTCCCCAGAACCGCCCCCGACGGCCTGCTCCGCCCCGGAACGACCGTCACCCTGGCCGTCTACGCGGACCACGAGACACCCGGCGGGCGGGCACGGCGCCCGGCCCGCCCCGTCCACCTCGTGGCCCGCACCGCGCCCGCCTGGGCCGACGCCGGACAGCGGATCTCCCTCGCCCTGTGGGACGGGCCGCCCGCCGGCCCGCCGCCGCGCGCGTGGAGCGCGTACGCCCCCGCTGCCGCCGCGCACCCCCACCCGCACCCCAGCCGGCGCTTCCGGCTCGACCTCCACCGCCATCTGTGGGACGCCACCCGCGCCGGGGAGCTCCGCACCCGCTCCGGCGCCGACCTGCTGCCCGCCCTCCCGGCCTCGCCCGGCGAGCCGCCGGGCCCCGGCTGGGCCGTGGACCGCTGGGCCGCCGAGGCCCGCCTCCTGCTCGCCGCCGAAGGCCGGACCGCCGGTCCCGTCCTCGTACGCCTCGGATCCGGGCAGTGGCTCCTGCTCACCCCGGAACAGGACGGGCGGGCCAGGACCGAACCCGTACCGGCGGGGCGGGGACTTCACCGGCCCGGGGACGACCCGACCGGAGGCCCGCGGCCGGCCGTGCTCCCCGACGCGGCCACCTGGACCCCGCCCGATCTCGCCCTGCTCCGCGCCGGCCTCGTCACCCCCGGTGACCTGCACCCGCTCGTGGCCGAGGCACTGGCCCCAGGCGGCCGGGACGGCACGGGAACCCGATCCGGAAGCCCGGGGGACGGGGCGAGGTACGTGGACTGCCGGGGGAGCCGGCACCGCATCGGACTCGTCGACGGCGTCCTCGTGCCGCTCGACCACGACCCGGCCGAACTCCGCCGCGAGGAACTCCTCGTCGCCCTCTCCGGGACACCCCTGCCCTGCCTACGGGTGATCGACACGGCGCATCGCAGACCCGACAGCCTGACGGACGTGCGCGAGCGCCTCGCCCACGGCGACACGGCCGGCGCGTTCGCCGTCGTCGAAGGCCTCCTCGGAGCCGGCGCCGTCCTGCGCGACGGCCCGCTGCGCGACGCCCTCGAACGCGCCGCGGAACGGAAGGTCCTGCACGGTCTCTACCGCTCGGGGCTGCGCGCCACCGGCCCCGAGGGCGTCCCCGAACCCCCGCCCGCCCCCGCCCCCGACCCCGGCCGCGGCCCGGTCCACCGTCCCCGCGGCACCTGGTTCGGTGCCCGCGAGGCCCGCCGCGCCCTCGGCCACCGCGACCACCCCCGCCACGCGCTGGCCCGCTGACCCGCGCGCTTCCCCCATGGCCGTGCCGTCGACCGACGGCCCGCCGCCCTGCCCTTCCTCGCCCGTAGCCCTGCCCTTTCCCGCCCGCCGCCGTGCCCCGGCACGCCGTACCCACCCCAGGTGATGACACCCATGCGCACCCCTACGCCCACCCAGCCGACCGCGACCACCGCGACTGCTGCGGCCGCCGCGACCACTGCGACTGCCGCGACCACTGCGACTGCTGCGGCCGCCGCGACCACAGGGACCGCCGCAGCCGCGGCGGCCGGTATGCCCGCCGAACCCGGCACGCCCGCCGCGCCCGCCCGGCCCGTTCCCCACCCCGCAGGCCGGCTCGACGTCGCCGCCGAGCTCCTCACCCTCCTCGGCTCCACCCGCACCGAACCCCGCGCCGACGACCAGCTGGAAGCGCTGACGCTCGCGGTCGCCGCCGATCTGCCCGTCCTCCTGTGGGGCGAGCCCGGCATCGGCAAGACCGCGGCGCTCACCCAGCTCGCCGAAGAGCTCGACCTGCCGCTGACCACGGTCATAGCCAGCGTCCACGAACCCTCCGACTTCTCCGGCCTGCCCGTCCTCGGAGACGACCCGGCCGTACGCGGCGTGGCGATGGCCCCGCCCGACTGGGCCGTCCGCCTCGTGCGCGAGGGCCGGGGCCTGCTCTTCCTCGACGAACTGTCCACCGCCCCGCCCGCCGTGCAGGCCGCCCTCCTCCGGCTCGTCCTGGAGCGCAGGGTCGGCGCCCTCACCCTGCCGCCCGGGGTACGGATCGTGGCCGCCGCCAACCCGCGCGCGTCGGCGGCCGACGGCTGGGAGCTGAGCGCCCCGCTCGCCAACCGCTTCGTCCACCTCCGGTGGACGCACGAGCACGAGGTCGTCGTCCGCGGACTCGGCGGCACCTGGCCCCGCGCCACCCTGCCCCGCCTCGACCCCGGACGGCTCCCCGAAGCCGTCGACCACGCCCGGCGGGCCGTCTGCGGACTCCTCGGCAGCAGGCCGACGCTCGTCCACCGGCTGCCGGCGGAGGAGACCCGCCGGGGCGGGCCCTGGCCCTCGCCCCGCAGCTGGGACATGACGCTGCGGCTGCTCGCCTTCGCCACCGTCGCCGGCTCCTCCCGCGACGTCCTCTCCCTGCTCGTCCGCGGCACCGTCGGCGACGGCCCGGGCTTCGAACTCCTCGCCTGGCTCGACCGGATGGACCTCCCCGACCCCGAGGAACTGCTCGCCGACCCGGCCGGCGCCGTGCTCCCCGAACGCGGCGACCGCCGCCAGGCCGCCCTCGAAGCCGTCGTGACCGCCGTCCGCGAACGTCCCGCCAGGGACCGCTGGGACGCCGCCTGGGCCCTGCTCGCCCGGGCCGCCGAGACCGGCCCGCCGGACCTCGTCGTGGTGCCCGCCACCACACTCGCCGCCCTCCGCCGCGACGACTGGGACGTCCCCGCCGCCATCGAGCGCCTCGCGGGAGCCGTCGACCTCTCCCGGCGCGCCGCGACCGCCCGGGGACGCCGATGACCGCCCCGAACGCCTCGGCCTCCGCCACGGGTGCCTCCGCCGAGGCCGTGGTCCCGGCCGAGGAGGCGCTGGACCAGGACAAGCTGTACGCCGCCCGGCTCTACGCCGTCCGGGTCCGCCCGTACCTCGCCACCGCCCTCTTCGCCCTCCACGTCGTGCCCACCCGGGCCGTCCCCACCATGGCCGTCGACCGTCACTGGCGCCTGTACGTCTCCCCTGCCTTCGTCGACCGGACACCGATGAAGGACCTCGCCGGCGTCTGGGTCCACGAGGTCGCCCACCTGCTCCGCGACCACCACGGCCGGGGCGACCGCCTCGCCCGCGACCTCGGCCTCGAAGGCCCGGCCGAACGGCTCCGCCTCAACATCGCCGGCGACTTCGAGATCAACGACGACATCTACGACGACATCCACGGTGACTCCGACGACGGGCTCCCGCGCCCCGCCGACGCCATCCGGCCCGAGATGCTCGACCTCACGCCCGGCCGGCTCATGGAGGAGTACGTCCGCGCCGTACGCATCACCCCGCGCACCTCCGCGCTGGCCTGGCTCGACTGCGGCAGCGGCGCCGACGGCCACGCCCGCTCCTGGGAACTCGGCGCCGACGGAGCCGACGGCCTCACCCCGCAGGAGCGCGACGCGGTCGTGTACCGCGTCGCCCAGGGCATCAAGGGCCGCCCCGGCACCGCCCCCGAGGCCTGGCAGCGCTGGGCCGAACAGGTCTGCCACCCGCCCCAGCCCTGGCGCGAACTCCTCGGCGCCGCCCTCGCCGCCGCCGTCTCCGCGGCCGGCGCAGGCGAGGACTACACCTACCGCCGGCCCTCCCGCCGCTCCGCCGCCTTCCCCGGCGTCGTCCTGCCCAGCCTCCGCCGCGTCCCTCCGCACATCGGCGTCGTCATCGACACCTCGGGCTCCGTCTCCGACACCGAACTCGGCAGCGCCCTCCTGGAGGTCGCCGCCCTCACCCGCGCCGTCGACGGCCGCCGCGACCTCGTCACCGTCGTCGCCTGCGACGCCGCCGCCCACACCGCCCAACGCCTCTGCGCCGGCGCGGACATCCCCCTCGTGGGCGGCGGCGGCACCGACCTCCGCGCAGGCTTCGCCCGCGCCCTGCGCCTCAGCCCCCGCCCCGACGTCCTCGTCGTCTTCACCGACGGCCAGACCCCATGGCCCCGAACCGCCCCTCCCTGCCGCACGATCGTCGGCCTCTTCCCCCGCCCACCGGCCTCGGAGCCGGAGGACGAGGAGGTGGACGACCTGCTGCTCCGACCGCCGGGGTGGGCGCGGGTGGTGGAGATCGGTTGATGCCTCCAGGCAGTTGGATCCAACCTCCAGGATCCAACCTTCAGGATCTCGGATCCAACATCCGGGATCCAACATCCGGGATCCAGGGTCCGGGATCCAGGGTCCGGGATCCAGGGTCCGGGATCTTGGATCCAACATCCGACGTCCACCATGTTGGATCCAAGATCCAACGAGGTGGCTGGATCCGACATCCACCATGCTGGATCCAGCCGCGTAGCCTGAACCCCATGAGGCAGGACGCCGACCCCGGTCTCTTCGGACCCCGCTCCGTCACCTGGCAGCTGCACGCCGACCCCGTCATGTGGATCGCCGGCGTGCGAGCCCTCTACCTCCAGGCCCTCCACCCCGTGGCCGTACGCGGAGTCATGATCAACAGCAGCTTCCGGGAGGACCCCTGGGGGCGGCTGATGCGGACGGCGAGCTTCGTCGGCACGCTCAGCTACGGCACACGGGACGCCGCCGAGGCCGCCGGCGCGCGCGTCCGCCGGATCCACCGGCTCCTCAAGGTGGACGACCCCGCGCTGCTGCTCTGGGTGCACTGCGCCGAGATCGACTCGTACGTCTCCGTCGCCCACCGCTCCGGACTGCCGCTCACCGGGGAACCCGCCGACCGCTACGTGGACGAGCAGCGCACCTCCGCGCGGCTCGTCGGCCTCGACCCGGCCACCGTCCCCGGGAGCCGGGACGCCCTCGCCGCCTACTTCGACTCCGTACGCGGCGAACTCGCGGCGGGGGAGGACGCGCTCGCCGTCCTCGACTTCCTGCGCAAGCCGCCCGTACCGCCCGCGCTGCGCGCCGGACGGGCGCTGGTGTGGCGGCGGATCAGCTCCCTGGCGTACGACACCCTGCCGGACTGGGCCCATGCCCTCTACGGCCGGCCGGTACCGCCCGAGGCCGCCGTCACCCGGCGCCTCGTCACCACCGCACGCCTGCTGCGCGGCGTCCCCGCCGCCCTCCGCTGGCGGCTCCCACCCGGCCACATCCCGCGCGCCATGGACCGCCTCGGGCCCGACACCCGACCCGACCCGTACACACTGTCCGTGCCTGCGGCCATACTGGACGGGCCGGAGAGCGTGCACGAAGACGACGGGGGCGACGGCACACGATGGGGGACATCAGACTGATCCAGGGGCGCTACCGCCTGCACGAGGTCATCGGCCGCGGCGGCATGGGCGAGGTGTGGCGTTCCACGGACGAGGCGCTGGGCCGCGGGGTCGCGGTCAAGTGCCTCAAACCGCTCGGCCCGCACCAGGACGCGGGCGTGCAGACCGTGGTCCGCGAGCGGTTCCGCCGCGAGGCCCGGGTCGCGGCCGCGCTCCAGCACCGCGGCATCACCGTCGTCCACGACTTCGGCGAGTACGAAGGCGTGCTCTTCCTCGTCATGGAGCTCCTCGAAGGGCAGAACCTCAGCCAGCTCCTCGCCGCCAACGCCCGGAACCCGCTGCCCGTCCACGAGGTCGTCGACATCGCCGACCAGGTCGCCGACGCCCTCGAATACACCCACCGCATGGGCATCGTCCACCGCGACCTCAAGCCCGCCAACATCATGCGGCTGCGCGACGGCACGGTGAAGATCTGCGACTTCGGCATAGCGCGCCTCGGCGCCGACATGGGCTTCACCTCCCGTCTCACCGGCACCGGCATCGCCATGGGCACCCCGCACTACATGTCCCCGGAACAGATCGGCGGCGGCGACATCGACCACCGCAGCGACCTCTACTCGCTCGGCTGCGTCCTCTACGAACTCGCCACCGGCGCGCCGCCGTTCGACCTCGACGACTCCTGGGCCGTGCTCGTCGGCCACCGGGACACCGTGCCCAGCCCGCCGCGCGCCCTCCGCTCCGAGCTGCCCGACTACTTCGACCGGCTCGTCGTCGACCTCCTCGCCAAGGTGCCCGACCAGCGCCCGCGCGACGCCTCCGACCTGCGCCGCCGGATCGTCAGCGGCCGCACCCTCGGCGGCGACACCCGCCTCATGCCGCCCCTGCCGTACGAGCCGCCCCGCCCCGCCGACGGAGCCGTCGCCGTCCCCGTGGCGGAATCCGGCGCCACGCCCGCGTGGGCCCGGGCCCTCACCGGCGGGCCGAGCCCCGCCGCCCCCGGGGCGCCCCGCGTCGCCGGCCACGACCCCGCCGCCGCCGTGCTCACCACCGAGTGGACGACCGCCGGAGCCGGCGCCGACGGCCCCGCCCGCCCCGCGACGGACGCCACGCCCGAACTCCTCGCCGTACTCTCCGCCCGCCACCGGGCCGGCCTCGGCCTCGGCCGGCTCGGCCGCTGGGCGGAGGCCGAGGACCTGCACCGATCCGTCGCCGGCGACCGCACCCGGGTCCTCGGCCCCGACCACCCCGACACCCTCGCCAGCGCCTACGAGGTCGCCTTCGCGCTCGGCCGGCTCGGCCGCACCACCGAGGCCCTGGAAGCCTTCGAGAGGGTCGCCGACGCCCGCGCCCGCGTCCTGGGCCCCGACCACCCCGACACCCTGGCAGCCCGCCAGGAGCGCGCCTTCACCCTCGGCCGGCTCGGCCGCCACGCGGAGGCGCACGCCCTGTATGCCGACGTCCTCGCCGTCCGCGAGCGCACCGCGGGCGCCGACCACCCCGACACGCTGCGCTGCCGCCACAACCTCGCGTACACCCTCGCCCGGCTCGGCCGCCTGGAGGAGTCGTACCGCACGGCCCTGGCGGTCGCCGACACCCGCACCCGGCTGCTCGGCGCCGACCACCCCGACACCCTCGTCACCCGCCACGAACTCGCCCACACCCTGGGACGCCTCGGCCGCGCCGAGGAGGCCCTCGACCAGTACCGCGCGGTCGCCGAGGGACGGGCCTCCTCGCTCGGCCCCGACCACCCGGACACCCTCGCCGCCCGCTACGAGACCAGCGCCTGCCTCGGCCGGCTCGGCAGGGCCGCCGACGCGCTCGCCGTCTGCCGCGACCTGGTCGCCGTCCGCACCCGCACCCAGGGCGCCGACGCCCCCGAGACCCTGCGCGTGCGGCACGCCCTCGCCGTCCACCTCGCCCGCCTCGGCCGCTGGCAGGAGTCGCTCGACACCGCCCAGGCCGTCCACGCGGCCCGCCGGCGCGTCCTCGGCCCCGACCACCCCGACACCCTGCGCAGCCGCCGCGAGGCCGCCGTCGTCCTCGGCCGGCTCGGCCGCTGGGACGAGGCCCTCGCCCCGCTCCGCTCCCTCGCCGAGGCCCGGTCCCGGACCCTCGGCCCCCTGCACCCGGACACCCTCTCCGCCCTCGCCGACCTCACCCACTGCCTCGACCGCCTCGGCCGCCACACCGAGGCCGACGCCGTCCGCCGGGGCGGCACACCGACCCCCGACGGCCACGGCCCCGGCGGCCCCGGGGCGGGCGGGCTCGGCTCCGGCGGCCCAACTGCCGCCGGAACGTCCTGAGTCGGCACCCGTCCTGCTTGAATGACCATGTGATCACCGACCGCCACGACGAGCCCGTCCCCGGACCCCGCGCGCCCGCCCCCGACCCGGACACCGCCTCCGCCCGGGTCGACGTCGACCTGTGGCAGCTCCGGGTGGACCACCTCACCGAGGAGGACCTCGACCCCGCCGACCTGGACGCCGAGGAACGCGCCCGACTCGCCGTACTCCTCCGGGCGGCGGACCGGCTCCGGTATGGCATCGGCCACATCGCCCTGCGCCGCCTCCTGGCCCCCCGGCTGGGCGTGGCCCCCGCCGCGGTCGCGTACCGCCGCGAGCCCTGCCCGGGCTGCGGAGCCCTCCACGGCCGCCCGGCCGTCGAAGCCCCGCCCGGCTCCCCGCACTTCTCCCTCTCGCACAGCGGCGACGTCGTCCTCATCGGCATCGCCGCCCGGCCCGTCGGCGTCGACGTCGAGACCTTCCCCGAGACCGCTACCGTCCACGACGTCGCCTCGGCCCTCCACCCCCGGGAACGGGCCGAGATCGCCCGGGCCGGGCACGCGCCCGAGGCGTTCGCCCGCGTCTGGTGCCGCAAGGAGGCCTACCTCAAGGGCCTCGGCATCGGCGTGGCCCGCCCCCTCGACCTGGACTACCTCGGCGAGGACGACCCCTCCGCCCGCCCCGAGGGCTGGGCCGTCCAGGACGTGCCCACCGCCGGCGGACACGCGGCGGCCGTCGCGGTCGAGGGACCCCTGGGAATCGTCCGTTCGAGTTGGCTTCCGTCCTCCTTCGTGACCGCCTCCGCCACCGTCGAAGCCCCGGGCGGACGCCCCTGAACTGCGACGACGCCCCGGCGTGAAGCTGAACTGCGAGCGCGCTTAAGAAAACCTCGATGGACCGCGAGCCCCCGGTACGGAAGATTCGTCTCCGAGGATCTTGGGCACGCGCGCGTGCCTTGACCCGTACATCACAGGACACGCACGTCGGGAGCCGTGGCATTGAAGGCGTTGGTCAAGCTGAAGGCGGAGCCGGGACTCTGGCTCACGGACGTGCCCGAGCCGGAGACCGGCCCCGGGGACGTACTGATCAAGGTCAAGCGGACCGGGATCTGCGGTACCGACCTGCACATCCGTTCCTGGGACGGCTGGGCGCAGAAGACCATCGCGACCCCGATGACCATCGGCCACGAGTTCGTCGGCGAGGTCGTCTCCGTCGGCCGTGACGTCAGCGACATCGTCGTCGGGGACCTGGTCAGCGGCGAGGGCCACCTCGTCTGCGGCAAGTGCCGCAACTGTCTCGCCGGCCGCCGCCACCTCTGCCGCGCCACCGTCGGCCTCGGCGTCGGCCGCGACGGCGCCTTCGCCGAGTACGTGGCGCTGCCCGCCTCCAACGTGTGGGTGCACCGCGTCCCGGTCGACCTCGACGTCGCCGCGATCTTCGACCCGTTCGGCAACGCCGTCCACACCGCCCTCTCCTTCCCCCTGGTCGGCGAGGACGTCCTCGTCACCGGTGCGGGCCCGATCGGCATCATGGCCGCCGCCGTCGCCAAGCACGCCGGCGCCCGTAACGTCGTCATCACCGACGTCAGCGAGGAGCGCCTCGACCTGGCCCGCAAGACCGGCGTCTCGCTCGCCCTCAACGTGGCGGAGAAGACCATCGCCGACGGCCAGCGCACCCTCGGGCTGAAGGAGGGCTTCGACGTCGGCCTGGAGATGTCCGGCAACCCGCACGCCATGCGCGACATGATCGCCAACATGACCCACGGCGGAAAGATCGCCATGCTCGGCCTGCCGAGCGAGGACTTCGCCGTCGACTGGGCGAAGATCGTCACCTCGATGATCACCATCAAGGGCATCTACGGCCGCGAGATGTTCGAGACCTGGTACGCCATGTCGGTCCTCCTGGAGGGCGGGCTCGACCTGTCCCCGGTCATCACGGGCCGGTACGACTACACCGACTTCGAGGCCGCCTTCGACGACGCGGCCTCCGGCAAGAGCGGCAAGATCATCCTCGACTGGACTGCGGGAGCCTGACCCATGTTCGATTCCGTACGCGACGACATCCGCGCCACCCTCGACGAGATCCGGGCGGCCGGCCTCCACAAGCCCGAGCGGGTCATCGGCACGCCCCAGTCCGCGACCGTCGAGGTCACGGCCGGCGGCCGCCCCGGCGAGGTCCTCAACTTCTGCGCCAACAACTACCTCGGCCTCGCCGACCACCCCGACGTCGTCGCAGCCGCCCACGAGGCGCTCGACCGCTGGGGCTACGGCATGGCCTCGGTCCGCTTCATCTGCGGCACCCAGGAGGTGCACAAGGAGCTGGAGGCCCGCCTCTCGGCCTTCCTCGGCCAGGAGGACACGATCCTCTACTCCTCCTGCTTCGACGCCAACGGCGGCGTCTTCGAAACCCTCCTCGGCGCCGAGGACGCGGTCATCTCCGACGCCCTCAACCACGCCTCCATCATCGACGGCATCCGCCTCTCCAAGGCCCGCCGCTTCCGCTACGCCAACCGTGACATGGCCGACCTGGAGCAGCAGCTCAAGGAGGCCACCGAGAGCGGCGCCCGGCGCAAGCTGATCGTCACCGACGGCGTCTTCTCCATGGACGGCTACGTCGCCCCGCTCGCCGACATCTGTGACCTGGCCGAGCGCTACGACGCCATGGTCATGGTCGACGACTCGCACGCCGTCGGCTTCGTCGGCGCCGGCGGCCGCGGCACCCCCGAGCTCCACGGCGTCATGGACCGCGTCGACATCATCACCGGCACCCTCGGCAAGGCCCTCGGCGGCGCCTCCGGCGGCTACGTCGCCGCCCGCGCCGAGATCGTCGCCCTGCTGCGCCAGCGCTCCCGCCCGTACCTCTTCTCCAACACCCTCGCCCCGGTCATCGCCGCCGCCTCCCTCAAGGTCCTCGACCTCCTGGAGTCCGCCGGCGACCTGCGCGACAAGCTCAACGCCAACACCGCGCTCTTCCGCAGCCGCATGACCGAGGAGGGCTTCGACATCCTCCCCGGCGACCACGCCATCGCCCCCGTCATGATCGGCGACGCGGCCGTGGCCGGGAAGATGGCCGAGCTCCTCCTGGAGCGCGGCGTCTACGTGATCGGCTTCTCCTACCCGGTGGTCCCCCAGGGCCAGGCCCGCATCCGCGTCCAGCTCTCGGCCGCGCACTCCACGGAGGACGTGAACCGCGCGGTGGACGCGTTCGTGGCGGCCCGGGCGGAACTGGGCGCCTGAGTCTGGATCCGGGATCCAACCTCCGGGATCCATCCTCCGGGATCCAACCTCCGGGATCCCGGACATTGGATCCGATTTGCAGGATCCAATGTTCTGGATCCGATGTTTTGGATCCGAATGATTGGATCCAAGATCCCAGGCCACGGGCACAAGCCCCGCCCCCGGCCTGGGAGACTGGGCACATGATCGAAGCACGGCGGTTGCACATCCTCCGTGCGGTGGCCGACCACCGCACGGTCACCGCGGCGGCCGCCGCGCTCTACCTCACCCCCTCCGCGGTCTCCCAGCAGCTCGCCGCCCTGGAGCAGGAGACCGGCCACCGGCTCGTCGACCGCAGTGCCCGCGGCGTGAGGCTCACGTCGGCCGGCGAGATCCTCCTGAGCCACGCCAACGCGGTGCTGGCGCAGTTGGAACGGGCGGAGGCGGAGCTCGCCGCGTACGGCTCGGGGGAGGCGGGGACCGTCACGGTCGCGGCGTTCGCCACCGGCATCGGCCTCGTCGTCGCCCCCGCCATCGCGGACCTCGCCACCACGGCACCAGGCATCAGGGTCAGGGTGCGGGACGCCGAGGGCGACGCGAGCCTGCTGATGGTGCTCGACCGGCAGGTGGACGTGGCGGTGGCCGTCGAGTACCGGGGAGCGCCGGGCGAGGACGACGACAGGCTCACCCGGGTCCCGCTCTACGCGGAGCCCTTCGACGTGGTGCTCCCGCCCGGCCACGCCCTTGGCGGTACCGAAGGCGTCGCGCTCGCCGATCTCGCGAAGGACGCCTGGATCGGCCAGTCCATGGGCAACCCCTGCCACGACGTCACCGTCCTGGCCTGCGAATACGCGGGTTTCGAGCCCCGTTTCGAGCACGTCTCGGACGACTTCCGGGCCGTCGTCGCCCTCGCCGCCGCGGGTGCCGGTGCGGCCCTCGTGCCCCGCTCGGCCCTGCGCGGCATGGACCTCAGGGACGTCGCGGTCCGCCCCGTCGACGGCGTCGCCCCCACCCGCCGCGTCTTCGCCGCCGTACGCCGGGGCTCCGAGGACCATCCCCTCATCGCCCCCGTGCTCACCGCCCTCCACGCGGCCGCGGCCGTCGGCCTCGGCGCGCCCTAGGCGTATCGACCCGCAGGGTCGTCGACGCGGGGGTGGTGGTCGACGGCGGTGTGGACGGAGCGGGGCGGTGGAATCGCGTAGCAGCGGGCGGTGGCCTGCGGATACGGTCCTGGCTGTGGCGCGTTGAATCATGCACGCGTCACATCAGGGAGGGAATTCATGCGTATACCCCTGTTCCGGCGTCTGGCCTCCACGGCCGCCGCGCTGGGACTCACTTCGCTCGGCCTGCTCGGCGCGGGCGCCGCGCCCGCACAGGCCGCGGTGAGCGACTGCCCCACGGGGTACTTCTGTGCGTGGGCGAACACCGACAGCACGGGTTCGATGTTCACGACGCAGTCGAGCAAGGCGACACTGGGCACGTGGGACAACAAGTTCCGCCTGATCATCAACCGCACGCCGGGTTTCGCCTGCACCTTCGACGAGCCGAACTACGGTGACGCTGCCGGGCGGTACGGGAACGACGGCTATGCCACCGGCATCGCCAGCAGGTCCGTCAGTTCGGTGAAGATCGTCCGCACGATCCGGGAGTGCGAGGGGCCCGCGTACCCCTACTGGCTCACGGAGACCTCGCCCAAGGCCGCCGGCTTCGGCGACATGAACGGCGACCGGAGGGCGGACGTCCTCGTCCGCGACCTGGTCGGACGTCTGTGGTTCCTGCCCGGTGACGGCAGCGGCCGGCTGGTCGGTACGGGCGGGTGGAACGCCTTCAACGCCATGGTCCGGCACGGCGACTTCAGCCGGGACGGCCGCGAGGACGTGATCGTCCGCGAGGCGTCCACCGGCAGACTGTGGCTCTACCCCGGCACGGGGTCCGGTGGCCTCGGCACGCGCACGTTGATCGGTTCCGGTGGCTGGAACGCCATGAGCCGGATCGCCGCATTCGGCGATCTGACCGGCGACGCGCGGGCCGACCTGATCGCGGTGGAGAAGTCCACCGGCAGGCTGTGGCTGTACCCGGGCACCTCCACGGGCGCCCTGGGCGCACGGAAGCTGCTCGGCACCGGCGGCTGGAACGGCATGAACGCCTTGGCGGGCGTCGGCGACATGAACGGCGACGGCCGGGCCGACCTCTACGCCCGCGAGGCGTCGACCGGCAAGCTCTGGCTCTACCCGGGCAGGGCCGGAGCGCTCGGTTCGCGCGTGCTGGTCGGCAGCGGCGGCTGGAACGGCATGCCGACGCTCATCGCCAACGGCGACTGGTCGGGCGACGGCCGGCCGGACCTCGTCGCGACGAAGGCCGGCGACGGCATGCTGTACCGGTACGCGGGTACGGGCAGCGGCGGCCTCGGAGCCGGCGACTGGCTCGGCGGCGGCGACTGGTGGGACCTGAACGGCGCCTTCTGACCCTCGAAAGGGCCTTCGCCTCCGGGCGGGGCCCTTTCTCGCACCCGGCGAAGACCGTGCCGTACCCGGACGCGCATCGAAGCTATTTCCGGAATGGTTGCCGGGTCGCTTCGCTAGGGTGCGGCCATGGTGAACTACGTGCTGGTTGCAGGTGCGCGGCTCGGATCGTGGGCGTGGGACGAGGTGGTGCCGCAGCTGCGAGCGGCCGGCCACGGCGTCCACCCGCTGACGCTGTCCGGTCTCGCCGAGAAGCGGGGCGTGCCGGCCGGGCAGCAGACCCACGTCCAGGACATCGTCGACGAGGTGGAGCGCCGGGATCTGCGCGACGTCGTCCTGGTGGGCCACAGTTACTCGGGCATCCCGGTCGGTCAGGCCGCCGGGCGGGTCGGCGACCGGCTGGCAGGCGTGGTGTTCGTCGACTCCAGCGTTCCGGCCGATGGCGCATCGTTCCTCTCCGGCTGGCCGGACGGCGGGGCGATGGTGAGGGCGTCGATCGCCGAGAACGGAGGATTCTGGCCGGTCGCGCCCGCGGCCCACTTCGAGGGCCACGGCCTCGCCGACGAGCAGATCGCACGGATCGTGGACGGCGCGACGCCGCACCCGGGTGCCACGCTGACCGAACCCGCCGTGCTGGAACGGCCGCTCGGTGACCTCCCGGTCACGTACGTCAAGTGCACGCTCGGTGACCCGGAGCCGAGCGACGACGTGGCCGAGCTGCTGACCAGCGAGCACTGGCGGCTCGTCGACATGGACACCGGCCACTGGCCGATGTTCTCCCAGCCGCGCGAACTGGCGCGGATCCTCCTCGACGCAGCCGGGAAGTGACCGCAGTCTCGTGCCAGCGGACTCCTTGCCGGTGTGTACCGCGTGCGATCGTCACGGCCACTCGTTGATGTAGGTGCCGTCGACGAGCTGCGGCCTCGTCCACGCCGGCGGGCGTCCCGGCTCGCTCCCCGCCGCCGGGGATTGGCCAGTTCTGGTCTGCCGTGCACGGTGCCGCGGGCGCTTAATGGGGCTCCCGCGAGGCGCGGGGTGAGCGACGAGTGCGACGAGTGCATGGGGGAGCACATGGCCACCACCGGGAGTCCTGGACCGCCGCCGGGAACACCGCCCGCGGGCCCGCCGACCCCACCGCCCGCGCCGCCGGCCGGGCAGCCGCCCGTACCCCAGGCCGCACCACCGCCCGTACCGCCCGCCGCACCACCGCCCGTACCACCGCCCGTGCCGCCACCCGCACCGCTGGGTGCGCCCCCGGCCGGATCTCCGCACGCACCCCGACCCGCATTCCCACCCACGCCCCCGACCGGGTCGGCGGGGCCGCTGCTGGTGCCTCCGGCCGTCGTGGTGCCGCCGCGGTTCCCCGCGCCGCCGCGTCCGAAGGAGGACCTGGAGATCGCGGTGCGGCGTCGGATGCTCTGGGTGGGATCGGCGGCGTTCCCGTTGCGGAACATCACACGGGTCGAGGCGTCGAGGGCCAAGCCCTACCGTGACACGCCGTTCGTCGGCTTCCTGAAGTGGCTGGCGTTCGCCGTCCTCGCCTATCTCGTCCTCGGCGTGGTGGACGGCGGAAGGGCGTGGCGAGGGACGGAGGGTGACGCGTTCCTCCTCGCCGCCGTGATCGGTCTCGTCCTCCTCGTCCTCGGTGGACTGTTCAGACCGCCGCGGCCGGTGCTCGTCGTGGAGACGGCCGCCGGCTCCGTGACGGTCGTGACCCTGCCGAACATGGACCAGCTGCGGGTGATCGCCGGGCAGATCGTCCATGCGATCGACCATCCGGACGCCGACTTCGCGGCGTACGTACGCCGGTTGGACAACGCCAACGGGAACGTCGTCCACCAGCGTGGCGGGAACAACGGGAGGAACGGGTGGTGACCGCGCGGCCCGCGCCGGGCTAGACGGCCGCCGTCACCCGGTCTCCGGTGGCTCCCCGGAGCAGGAGAGGGGTGGCGAGCAGGAGGACGCCCGCGGCGGCGAGGGCGGTACGGGGGCCGGTGACGGCGGCGAGCAGGCCCCAGAGGGCCGTGAGGGCGGCGATGGAGAGGCTCGCGCTGACCGACCAGGCGGCGAGGGTGCGGGCGAGGCGCGTGGGGTCCGTGTGGCGGAGGCGGTGCGTGGCGAGCAGGGGGTTGAAGACGCCGCAGGACGCCACGAGCCCGAGCTGCACGCCCATCACCACCACCATGCCGGCGGCGCCGGACGGTACGAACGCGAGCCCCAGCGACCAGCAGCAGCGCAGCACCCCGGCGGTACGGAGCACCCGCGCGTCGCCGTACCGGGCCACCAGCCGGGGCGCGAGGCGCGAGCCCACGAGCCCGCCGACGCACGGGGCGGCGAAGACGAGACCGTACTGCCAGGGGGAGAGGCCGAGGTCGCGCAGGAGCAGGACGGCGAGGAGCGGCTCCGAGGCCATGATCAGGCCGTTGACGGCGATCGCGTTGAGGAAGAGCGGGCGCAGAACGGGGTGGCGCAGGATGTGGCGCCACCCCTCCGACAGCTCTTCCGCGCGCGGCCGTCCCTCCGGGCGCCGCGCGGGCTCCGGTTCCGAGCCGCCGACGGAGCGGATGCCGAGGGCGGAGAGGAGGTGACTGCAGGCGTCGGCGAGGATCGTCGCCACGGGCCCGAGGAGCGCGATCGCGGCCCCGCCGAGCGGGGGACCGGCCATGGACGCCGTCCAGTTCGTCGCCTCGAAGCGGCTGTTGGCGAGGAGGAGGTCCTCCGGCGGCAGGATCCCCTTCAGGAAGGCGCCGCTCGCGGCCCGGAACGCGATGTCCGCCGTCGCGACGACCACCGACACCACCAGCAGCTGGACGAATCCCAGCCACCCGAGGAGGTACGACACGGGGACGCTGGCCAGGGCCGCGAACCGGACCAGGTCCATCGCCACCATGACGGGCCGCTTCCGCCGGAACTCCACCCACGGCCCGAGCGGCGCCGCGAGCACCGCCCCGACCGCCCGCCCCGTCGCCGCCAGCGCGGCCACCTGGGCCGGGCCCGAGTCGAGCACGACCACCGCGAGCAGCGGAAAGGCGCCGAAGCCGAGCCAGGTGCCGTACGTGCTCACCGCGTACGCGGCCCACAGGCGCCCGAACCGCCGCCCCAGTGACCGCCGCGCCGCCATGACCCGTCCCACCGCCCTCTCCACACGTTCCCGGTCGCTCCGGTCGCTCCGACCGAGCCGCCGACTTTACCCCCGGGATCCTCTAGGTTCTCCTCATGCCGGAGACAGAGAAGACAGAGCCCATCAGGCCGCTGCGGTTCCACGAGACGCCCGGCCTCCAGGACTGGCGGGTCGTCGGGGAGGGGGCCTGCGCCTACTTCCGCACGGAGTCGTTCGCCGCCGGGGCCGCGTTCGTGGGCGCGCTCGCCGGGGCACTGCCGGGCGGGTCGGGGCCCGACGGGGCGGGGCCCGATGTGGACCTGCGGCCCGGCGGCGTCCTCGTCCGGCTGATCACGGTCACCGACGACTACTACGGCCTCACCGAGCGGCACCTTGAGGCGGCCCGCCGCGTCTCGGCGCTGGCCCGCGACCACGGCCTGACCGCCGATCCGTCGGGCATACGGACGGTTCAGGTGACGGTGGACGCGCTCGTACTGCCGGAGGTGCTGCCGTTCTGGCGCGCGGTGCTCGGCTACGAGAACCGCGCGGGCAGCGACGAGGACCTGATCGACCCGCTGCGCCGCGGCGCGCCCTTCTACTTCCAGCGGATGGACGCCCCGAGGAGCGGGCGGAACCGGATCCACGTCGACGTCTGGGTGCCGTACGACGAGGCCGACGCCCGGATCGCGGCGGCGCTCGCCGCCGGAGGCCGGATCGTGAACGACACCGACGCGCCCTCGAACGTGGTCCTCGCCGACCCCGAGGGCAACGAGGTCTGCGTCGGCGTCGCGGGCCCGCCGACAGCGTAGGCGGGGCGCCGGCCCCCGTGCTCAGTCCGCCGAGCGGTGCCAGCCCGCGGCGGCGACGCGGGAGGCGTCCGACGGGAGGGATTCGTCGAACAGGGCGCGGCCCGTGCCGTCCAGGACCCGGACCCCGGTCACGTACACCCCGCGTCCGACGGCGCGGCCGGCGGTGGAGTACCGGAAACGGAGCCGGAGGAAGGGCCGGGGGAGGGGCCCGGCGGGGGGCGCGGGCACGGGGGCCGGCGGGAGGACGGCCGTGAGGCGGTGCCAGCGACGGCCGGACCACCCGGAGGCCGTGCCGTCCGGGTGGTCGCGTTCGTCCTCGGTCCGGTCGAGCGGGGCGGTGCGGAAGGGGACGGGCCGCCAGGCCACGTCGCCGTCGGGCGCCGCCTCCAGGACCAGGGGGTCGGTGGCCGGCACGGTGTCCCACCAGAGGAGGCAGGTGAGACGGTCGGCGTCGGGGCCCGCCGCCGGGAGGGTGAGGGTCGCGCCGTCGGCGGCCGCCATGCCGGAGAACCAGGCCGTGGGGCCGGGCGCGCCGGCCGGGGGACGTACCGGGATCGCGCGGGCCAGGCGGTCGGCGGCGGCGAGCCGGGGCGCCGAACCGGTACGCCAGGTGCGGACCGGGTGCACCGAGTTGGCGAGCAGGATCAGGAACGCGTCGGAGTCCGGGGCGAGCACCAGGCTGGTGCCGGTGAAGCCGGTGTGCCCGGCGGTGCGGGGACCGGAGAGCGCGCCCATGTACCAGCGCTGGTCGAGCTCGAAGCCGAGGCCGTGCGTGTGACCGGGGAAGGCGTCGTTGACGTCGGTGAGGAGGAGGTCCACGGAGGCGGGGGAGAGGACGCGGGTGGAGCCGTACACCCCGCCGTCGAGGAGGGTGCGGGCCAGGACGGCGAGGTCGCTGGCGCGGGAGAAGACGCCGGCGTGCCCGGCGACGCCGCCCAAGGCGTACGCGTTCTCGTCGTGGACCTCGCCCCGCACCATGCCCCGGTCGAGCCGGGCCCACGGCCGGCGGGCGTCCTCGGTGGCGGCGGTCTCCGCCCGCCACGAGAGCGGGGGCACGAAACGCGTGCGGTGCATCCCGAGCGGAGCGGTGATCTCGTCGTGGAGCAGCGTCTCCAGACCGCGACCGGTGATCCGTTCCAGGAGCAGGTGCAGCGCGATCATGTTCAGGTCCGAGTAGCGGTACGCGGTCCCCGGCGCCGCGAGCGGCGCCTCGTCCCACAGCATCCGCAGCCGCCCCTCCCGGTCCGGCGCCTCGTACAGCGGCAGCTCCGCCCGCAGCCCCGAGGTGTGACCGAGCAGCTGCCGGACCGTGATCCCCGCCTTCCCCGCCCCGCCGAACTCCGGGAGGTACGCGGCCACCCGCTCCCCGAGCTCCAGCGCACCCCGCTCCACCTGGCGCACCGCCAGGATCGCGGTGAAGAGCTTGGTCAGCGAGGCCACGTCGAAGACCGTGTCCGGCGTCATCGGGACCCGCGACTCCGGCGCGAGCCCGACCCCCGTGTCGTTCTCCTCGTCGTACGCCTCCCAGCGCGCCGCCCACCCGACCGCCCCGTGCAGCGCCACCGTCCGGCCCCGCCCCGCGAGCAGCACGGCCCCCGCGCACCACGGATGCACGGGCGAAGGTCCGAGGAACCCGCGCACGTCCTCGACCATCGCCTCCAGCTCTCGCCCCAGCAGCCCCGCCTCCTCCGGCGTACCCCACCGCAGACCGGGGGTCTCGCCGATCGGCTCATTCCTTGCCACGCCCATCCGCCCGCCTCCCGATGCGCGGATCCAATATCCGGGATCCAAAATCCTGGATCTCGGATATTGGATCCTGCCTCCCGGACCCTCCGTTTCGGATCCTGCCTCCCGGATCCCGGATCCTGCCTCCCGGATCCTGCCTCCCGGATCCCGGATCCTGCCTCCCGGATCCCGGATCCCGGATCCCGGATCCCGGATCCCGGATCCCGGATCCCGGATTTTGGATCCAGTCGTACGCCCACCTTCCCCGACCCGCCCCCTCAGCCCTCGCCGCCACCCCCGACCCAAACAATCTGACGCTCCATCAGAAAACCTCTTCCCTCCACCGCCCCTCTGCGGCATCCTGCCGCCCATGGAGACGGAGCTGAGTCGCACACTGGGGATCGAGCACGCCATCTTCGGCTTCACGCCCTTCCCCGCGGTCGCCGCCGCCCTCAGTCGGGCCGGTTGTTTCGGCGTGCTGGGCGCGGTCCGCTACACCTCACCCGACGACCTCGCCCGTGACCTCGACTGGATGCAGGAGCACACCGACGGGCGGCCGTACGGGCTCGACGTCGTGATGCCCGCGAAGAAGGTCGAGGGCGTCAGCGAGGCGGACGTCGAGGCGATGATCCCGGCCGGGCACCGTGAGTACGTGCGTTCGGTGCTCGCCAAGCACGGTGTGCCCGAACTCGCCGAGGGCGAGGCCTCGGGCTGGCGGATCACCGGCTGGATGGAGGAGGTGGCCCGCGGCCAGCTCGACGTCGCCTTCGACTATCCCATCAAGCTGCTCGCCAACGCCCTCGGCTCCCCGCCCCCCGACGTCGTCGCCCGCGCGCACGAGCACGGGGTGCTCGTCGCCGCGCTCGCGGGCAGTGCCCGGCACGCCCGCCGGCATGCCGAGGCGGGCATCGACATCGTCGTCGCCCAGGGGTACGAGGCCGGCGGCCACACCGGTGAGATCGCCTCCATGGTGCTCACCCCGGAGGTCGTGGACGCCGTCGCGCCGCTGCCCGTGCTCGCCGCCGGCGGCATCGGCAGCGGCGAGCAGATCGCCGCGGGGCTCGCGCTCGGCGCGCAGGGCGTGTGGCTCGGTTCGATCTGGCTCACCACCACCGAGGCCGAGCTCCACTCGCGCGCCCTCACGGCGAAGCTGCTCGCCGCGGGGTCCGGTGACACCGTCCGTTCCCGGGCGCTGACCGGCAAGCCGGCCCGGCAGCTCCGCACCGAGTGGACCGACGCCTGGGAGGACCCGGCGGGGCCGGGGCCGTTGCCGATGCCGCTCCAGGGGCTGCTGGTCGCGGAGGCTGTATCCAGGATCCAGAAGTACGAGGTGGATCCGCTCCTCGGTACCCCCGTCGGGCAGATCGTCGGCCGGATGAACTCCGAGCGCAGCGTCCAGCAGGTCGTCGACGAGCTGACCCGCGGCTTCGAGAAGGCCGTCGACCGGATCGGCCGGATCGCCGGAAGGAGCGCGTCGTGAGGGAGACCGCCGCCCCCAACGGGTTCTGGGCCCAGGCAGCCGCCGACCCGGAGCGCACGGTGCTGGTGGCGCCGGACGGCGAGGAGTGGTCGGCCGGCCGGCTGCTCGCCGCGGCGCACCGCATGGTGCACGGACTGCGCGCGGCCGGGCTCGAACGCGGCGACGCGTTCGCCGTCGTCCTGCCCAACGGCGTCGAGTTCTTCACCGCCCATCTCGCCGCCACCCAGGCCGGGTTCTACCTGGTCCCGGTCAACCACCACTTCGTGGCCGCGGAGATCGCCTGGATCGTGGCCGACTCCGGAGCGAAGGTCCTCGTCGCCCACGAGCGTTTCGCCGAGGCCGTCGTCACCGCCGCCGACGAGGCCGGGCTCGCCCCCAGCCACCGGTACGCCGTCGGGACGGTCCCGGGCTTCCGCCCGTACGCCGAACTCCTCGACGGGCAGCCGGAGTCGGAGCCCGCCGACCGGACGCTCGGCTGGGTCATGAACTACACCTCGGGCACCACCGGACGCCCCCGGGGCATCCGCCGCCCGCTGTCGGGACGGCTCCCCGAGGATTCCCATCTCGGCGGGTTCCTCGGCATCTTCGGCATCCGCCCCTTCGACGCGAACGTGCACCTGGTGTGCTCGCCGCTGTACCACACGGCGGTCCTCCAGTTCGCCGCCGCGGCGCTGCACATCGGGCACCCGCTGGTCCTCATGGACAAGTGGGCCCCCGAGGAGATGCTGCGGCTGATCGACACGTACGCGTGCACCCACACCCACATGGTCCCCACCCAGTTCCACCGCCTCCTCTCCCTCCCCGAGGAGACCCGCGCGCGCTACGACGTGAGCTCGATGCGGCACGCCATCCACGGCGCCGCACCCTGCCCGGAACACGTCAAGCGGGCGATGATCGCCTGGTGGGGCGGGTGCGTGGAGGAGTACTACGCGGCCAGCGAGGGCGGCGGCGCGTTCGCCACCGCCGAGGAGTGGCTGAAGCGGCCGGGCACGGTCGGCCGCGCCTGGCCGATCAGCGAACTCGCGATCCTCGACGACGACGGCAACGCCCTCCCGCCCGGCGAACTCGGCACCGTCTACCTGAAGATGAACACCGGTGGGTTCCAGTACCACAAGGACGCGGCCAAGACCGCGAAGAGCCGCGTCGGCGACTTCTTCACCGTCGGCGACCTCGGCCACCTCGACGAGGACGGCTACCTCTACCTCCGCGACCGCAAGATCGACATGATCATCTCGGGCGGCGTCAACATCTACCCGGCCGAGATCGAGGCCGCGCTCCTGGCCCACCCGGCCGTCGCCGACGCCGCCGCCTTCGGTGTCCCGCACGCCGGCTGGGGCGAGGAGGTGAAGGCGGTCGTCGAAGCCGCCGACGGGTACGAGGAGGGGCCGGCGCTCGCCGAGGAGATCCTCGCCCACTGCGCCGACCACCTGGCGGGCTTCAAGCGGCCGAAGTCCCTCGACTTCGTCGCGGTGATGCCCCGCGACCCCAACGGCAAGCTCTACAAGCGCCGGCTCCGCGACCCCTACTGGGAGGGCCGCGAGCGCCCGCTGTGAGCGGGCCGTGGCCGGGCCGGTTCCGATCGGGACCGGCCCCGACGGCCCGGATCCGGTGCGTCGGCCGAGGCCCGCTCCAGGCGGCCGGGGGTGGCACGTAGCCGGTCATGGGGCACTCCGCGCGGAGCTGTGGGCCGGCGCCGGGAATCGAGCACCGCCCTGCGTACACGTACTCCCTACCCGGTGGCGCCGGCCGTACGGGTGGACGACCATCCCCCGTGCCCGACGCCGGAGGGCGGCGCGCGTTCGGTGCGCGCGGCACCGGTGCGCCGACCCCCGCCGCTCCGCGCGTACCCCGGTGTCGCGCGGCACCGGGCCTCCGCGGCACGCCACTGCGCGGGCGGCTTCGGCCCCCGGGCCGGGGCGCTGCACCCGCATGGGCTGCGCCCTGCACCCGCATGGGCTGCGCCCTGCACCCGCATGGGCTGCGCCCTGCGCCCCAACCATGCGGAGAACACCTGGTCATGCCCTGCCGCGGCTCCCGGTTCGCCGCCGACGGCACGGTCCTCCCGGGTCCGGCGACCCACCCCGTGGACGAGGACCCACGCTCGGGGAACCCGAGCACGCCCGTGTCCTCCGGTAGCATCGATCACGGAAGATCTCTTTGCTTTGAAAGCAAAGTCGAATCGGAGGGTGCAGGGTGTCAACCGAGCGCGAGGGGAGCGGGGCCCCAGGGCCGGACGTCGACGACGCCGTCCGGACGCTGCTGCTGCTCATGCCCCGGATGGTCGGGCGGGTCAAGCGCATGAAGGTGCCGGAGGAGCTGGCGTCGCTGACGCTGGCGCCCCGTCACCTCTCCCTGCTCGCCTACCTCCTCTTCGACGGCCCCCTGAGCGTGAACGAACTGGCCGCGCGGCTGGGGGTCGCGCCCACCACCGTCAGCCTGATGGTGGGGGACCTCGCGAAGAAGGGGGTCCTGGAGCGGCACGAGGACCCCGCCGACCGCCGGCGGAAGATCGTGTCGATCGCGGAGGAGCGCCGCGGCGCCATCGACGGCTGGCTCGGCCGCAGCGCCGGTGCCTGGCGGGCGGCCCTGGCCCCCCTGGGACCGGCCGAACGGCGGATGTTCATCGACACCCTCTCCGCGTACGAGCACGGTCTGGCCGACGCAGAACAATGACGGAAACGGGCCGCGGCCTCCCACGGCGGGAACCGCGGCCCCCAAGGCAGGAAGAAGATGATGACTTCGAGCACCAAGGCGTTGACCCGCGAGTGGACCACGTGGGGGCCGGTGGTTGCCCTGCTTGCGCTGGTCTTCGCCTGGGGGCGCGACCTATCGGGCCTCGCCGTGGCCCTCGTCGCGCTCTGCCTCGCCGCCGCGGTCCTCGCCGCCGTCCACCACGCCGAGGTGATCGCCCACCGGGTCGGCGAACCCTTCGGCTCGCTCGTCCTGGCCGTCGCCGTCACCGTCATCGAGGTCGGACTCATCGTCAGCCTCATGGCCGGAGGCGGCGAGAAGACCGCCACCTACGCCCGCGACACCGTCTTCGCCGCGGTCATGATCACCTGCAACGGCATCGTCGGCCTCGCGCTCCTCGTCGCCGCGCTCCGCAACCGCGTCGCGGTCTTCAACGCCGAGGGCTCCGGCGGCGCGCTCGCCACCGTCTGCACCCTCGCCACCATGACGCTGGTGCTCCCCACCTTCACCACCAGCCACCCCGGCCCCGAGTTCTCCGGTGCCCAGCTCGCCTTCGCCGCCATCGCCTCGATCGCCCTGTACGGCGTCTTCGTCGCCGTCCAGACCGTCCGGCACCGCGACTACTTCCTCCCCGTCCCCGTCGAGGGCAAGGAGCCCTCGGAGGAGGAGCACGCCGACCCGCCGACCAAGGCCGTCACCCTGGCCAGCCTCGGCCTGCTCCTCGTCGCGCTGGTCGCCGTCGTCGGCAACGCCAAGGTGATCTCCCCGACCATCGAGGACGGCGTCCAGTCCGCCGGCCTGCCCAAGGCCGTCGTCGGTGTCGTCATCGCCCTCATGGTCCTGCTGCCCGAGACGCTCGCCGCCGTGCGCGCCGCCCGCCGCAACCGCGTGCAGACCAGCCTCAACCTCGCCTACGGCTCCGCGATCGCCAGCATCGGCCTGACCATCCCGGCGATCGCGCTCGCCTCCATCTGGCTGTCCGGGCCCCTGGTGCTCGGCCTGGGCCCCCTCCACATGGTCCTGCTCGCCCTCACCGGTGTGGTGAGCGCCCTGACCGTGGTGCCCGGACGGGCCACCCTCCTCCAGGGCGGCGTCCATCTCGCGATCTTCGCCGCCTTCGTGTTCCTGTCGTTCAGTCCCTGACGGACCTCACCTCTCCCCGACCCGCACCACCCGCAGCGCGGGCGAGCGCAGGATGTCCCTCTCGCAGAACCGGGAGGTCACCCAGCGCTCGCCCGCGAACAGCCTCGTCTGGTCGGCGTGGTGCGGCGAGGCCGGGTTCGAGGACTGGGAGTACGTGAGCAGGGTGCGGGCCACCGGGCAGCGCCCGCCGTCCCAGCCGACCGCCTGCACATGGCTCGTGCCGTGCGCGACCTCGGTGTAGCCGCCGCCCGCCGCGTTCCACACCGCCTCCGTCTTGTTCCAGACGCCCAGCGACTCCGTGCCCCCGCTCACCGGGATCCGCTCCCCGCCGCGTACGACGAACTGGTGGTCCCGCAGCGGCGCGTCCAGTGCGATCCCCGCCGTACGCAGCTCCGCCACCGCGTCCGCGAGGGCCGTCGCGAAACCGGCCGCGCCGGTGTCGAGGCCGCGCGGGGTCCGCACCGGGTCCGCCGCCGAGAACGGCACCTTCCACAGCCGCGCCGCCGGTACCGAGGCCGTGAGCTTCCGCCAGAACCGGTCGAAGAGCAGCGCGCCCCGGCTGTCCGAGTCCATCGTCCGGTCCCAGGCGGCGAGCACCCGGCAGGCCTCCGGCTCCGTCGGCAGCGCCGCCGGGCAGGCCGCGGCCACGTCCGCCGCCGCCAGGTCCGCGGCGGGGACCCGGTTCGCGAACTGCTGCCGCTGGAGGTCCGCCACGGTCAGCCGGCCCCGTGCCGCCATCCCCGCCACGTCCTCGATCCCGCCCCGGGTCCGCAGCGAACGCGGCGTCGCGAGCGTGCCGAAGACCCGCTCGTACCCGGTCAGCGGGCGCTCCGCGTTGGTCAGCCAGGCGCTGTCGTTGGAGTTCACCGCGTACGGCGCGTCCTGGAGCACCGGCATCCGCGACGGCCCGAAGATCCCCGGCTGGACCGCGTCCCGGTCCGAGCCGAGCGCGCACTCCGTCCGCGAGCCGTCGAGGACGGCGACGCCCGACGCCGGGTAGACGACCCGGCCGAGCGGGGTGGAGCAGCGCTCCGCCAGCTCGTCGGTGATCCGGGGAGTACCTGCGACTGGCCGAAGTAGGTGTGCCCGGACGAGTCCGCGGCGATCGTGTTCACCCACGGCAGGCCCTGGGTGCGGCGCAGCGTCTCGGCGACGTCCCGGGTGGAGCGGGCCCGGGCGAAGCCGAGGGCGGTGTCGGAGCCGCGCAGGTTCGCCGCGTTCGGGTCGCCCAGCGCGTAGGCGGTGGTCGCCGTCCACGGCAGCGGCAGGCTCGCGCCGAGCCCGCCGGTCACCGGGCCGTACCGGCTCCACCACTGGGTACGGGTCACCGGCGTGCCGTCCCGGTCCGCCACCGTCACCGTGCGCGCGGTCATCCGCTCCGGCTTCCCGTCCACCAGGTACGCGGTCGGGTCGCCCGGCACCAGCGTCAGCTGGTGGAGGTTCATCGGCACACCGGTGGCCACGGTGTGGCTCCAGGCGACCTTGTCGTTGAAGCCGATGTTGACGACGGTGGTGCCGAGCAGCGAGGCGCCGGAGACGTTCAGTTCGCCGGGGATGGTCTGCTGCGACTGCCAGAAGCGGCGGCCGCCCTGCCACGGGTAGTGCGGGTTCCCGAGCAGCAGTCCCCGCCTGTCGGCCGTCGTCGCGCCCGAGAACGCGACCGCGTTGGAGCCCATGGTGGCGTTCTCGGGCGCGAACAGCGCCCGCGCCGCCTCCGCCGTACGCTCCGGGTCGACGTCCGGCTCGCGCGCCGCCGTCTCCTCCTCCGCGTCTGTCGCGTCTGTCGCGGCGAGCGCGGCTCCCGCGGCGGCCGCGGCGGCCGCGGCCGGCGGGCGGGCCGCCGTGATGCCGTCGACCGCCCGGCCCTGACCGCCGAGCACCGCGACGGCGAAGCCGCGCCGGGCCACGTCCAGGGCCGTCACCGGCCGGACCCAGGCGGCGCCCGCGCACGCCGGATCCGTGATCCGGTTCTTCCGCAGCCAGGCGTTGTACCCGGCCGCCCACCCGCGCATCAGCTCCTTCAGCTCCCGGCTCGGACCCGCCGGAGCAGGCGTGCGCAGCAGCTCCTCGACCGTCCCGGCCTCCCTGACGCCCCGGAAGTACAGGTCGCTGGAGAGGTTCGAGGTCGCGGAGGAGAGCGAGCCGTCCGGCGTGCCGGAGGCCCCGAAGTGGCGCGAGCGCTCGCCGTTCAGGGTCACGAAGCCGTCGGCGAGCACGCACACCTGGTCGGCGGCCTGCGCCCAGCCCGTGCCGAAGCCCAGGCCGGCGTAGTCGTCGGCGAGGATGTGCGGCACGCCGTACTCGGTGTACCGGATGACGGCGTCGAGGCCCCGGTCGGACGGCCGGTGCACGGCGCCCCGCCCGCCGGGATCGGCCGCCGCCGCCCCGGGCAGCAGGCCCGCGGTGACGGCGGCGAGCGCGGCGCCCACCAGCGCCAGACGTCCCCGGGAACGGCGGGCGATGAAGCTGTGGTTGCGCAAGGGTGCCTCCCAACGGGCCGGTGGCCGGAGCCGGTTGGGACATCCAGTCAGCAAGCGCCCGCCCTGTCAACATCCCGTTCGGTATCCGAGGCCGGGAGGCGTGGGCTCAGCTCGCCGCAGGGTCGCGGTACTTGACCCGCCGCAGTGCCGCGCCGAGGATCCAGCCATGGAACGAGGACTGCTCACCCGCACCGTCGACGGCGTGCTGCGCGCCAGCGCCGAACGCGTCCCCGACCGGACCGCCCTGCGCTACGCGGACCGCGCCTGGACCTACGCAGAGCTGGACGCCGCCGTCTCCACGGCCGCGGCCGTGCTGCGCCGCGAGCCGGGAGTGGTGCCGGGCGCCCGGGTCGCCACGTACGGCCACAACTCCGACGCGTATCTGATCGCCTTCCTGGCCTGCGCCCGCGCGGGCCTCGTCCACGTCCCCGTGAACCACCACCTGACCGGTGACGACCTCGGCTACCTCCTGGACCAGTCGGGGAGTTCCCTCGTCCTCGCCGATCCCGGGCTCGCCGGCCGGATCCCCGCCGGCGTGCGGGTCAGGGCCCTGCGGGACGCGCCGGGTTCGCTCCTCGACGCGCTCGCGGCACCGGAGCCGTACGACTCCGACAGCGATCCCCGCGACCTCGTGCAGCTGCTCTACACCTCGGGCACCACCGCCCTCCCCAAGGGCGCGATGATGACCCACCGGGCGCTCGTCCACGAGTACGAGAGCGCGATCGAGGCGCTCGCACTGGCCGAGGACGACCTGCCCGTGCACGCGCTGCCGCTCTACCACTCGGCCCAGACGCACGTCTTCCTGCTGCCCTATCTGGCGGTCGGGGCTGAGAACACGATCCTCGAAGGGCCGGACCCGGAGACCCTGTTCGGGCTGGTCGAGGCGGGCCGCGCGGACAGCCTCTTCGCCCCGCCGACCGTGTGGATCGCCCTCGCCGGCCACCCCGGCTTCGAGAAGCGGGAGCTGTCCGCGCTGCGCAAGGCGTACTACGGCGCCTCGATCATGCCCGTGCCCGTCCTGGAACGGCTGCGCGGACACCTCCCCGGACTCGCCTTCTTCAACTGCTTCGGCCAGTCGGAGATCGGCCCGCTCGCCACCGTCCTCGGCCCGGACGAGCACGAGGGCCGGATGGACTCCTGCGGCCGGCCCGTCCGGCACGTCGAGGCCCGGGTCGTCGACGAGGGCGGCGCGGACGTCCCCGACGGCACCCCCGGCGAGATCGTGTACCGCTCCCCGCAGCTCTGCGAGGGCTACTGGGCGAAGCCGGAGGAGACCGCCGCAGCCTTCCGCGACGGCTGGTTCCGCTCCGGCGACCTCGCCGTCCGCGACGCCGACGGCTACCTGACCATCGTCGACCGGGTGAAGGACGTCATCAACTCCGGCGGGGTGCTGGTCGCCTCCCGCCAGGTCGAGGACGCCCTGTACACGCATCCGGCGGTCGCCGAGACGGCCGTGATCGGCCTTCCCGACGACCGCTGGATCGAGGCGGTCACCGCCGTGGTCGTCCCGCGCGGCGAGGTCACCGAGGCGGAACTCCTCGCCCACGCCCGCGACCGCCTCTCCTCCTTCAAGGCCCCCAAGCGGATCGTCTTCGCCGACGCCCTGCCCCGCAACGCCAGCGGCAAGATCCTCAAGCGGGAGCTGCGCGACCGTTACGCGGGGGCCTGACCGGCCGGCTCAGCGCCGGCGCAGCACCTCGGCGGCGCGGGAGAAGCCGTCCGTGCCGTGGCCGAGGGCCACGGTGCGGCGGGCGAGGCCCTCGACCGCGCGCATGACGCCCGAGTCGATGGCGTGGTCCTCGGCGGCGTGCACGATGTGCGCCATCGTCGAGACCGCCGACGTCACCGGGTTGATCGCGCCGGAGTACGTGCCGTCCTGCACGTCGCCGGCGAGCTCCTCGAAGAGCGGCGGCAGGATCTGCGCGATGCCCACCGCGAACGGGGCCAGCTCGCGCGGGGTGATGCCCTCCGCGTCGGCGAGCGCCATGGCGTGCACGTACCCGGCCATCGAGGTCCAGAAGATGTCGAGGAGCGCGATGTCGAAGGCCGCCGCGCGGGAGACCTCGTCGCCGAGGTGGGTGTGGGTGCCGTTGAGCGCGTCGAGCACCACGCGGTGCTCCCCGTACGTGTCGGACGGGCCGCTGAAGAGGAACACGCCGGCCGGCGAGCCGATCGTGACGGCCGGCGTCATGATGGCGCCGTCGAGGTAGTCGATGCCGTGCTCCGCGGCCCACGCGCCGGTGTCCCGGGCGCGGCCGGGGGTGTCCGCGGAGAGGTTGACCAGGACGCGGCCCTTGAGCGCGTCCGTGACGGCGTCCTGCCGCAGCACCGCGTCCGTGGCGTCGTAGTTGACCATGCAGATCACGGTCACCGGGCTCGCGGCCACGGCCTCGGCGGCGCTGGCCGCGACGGTGGCGCCGCGCTCGACCAGGTCGCCTTCCCGGCCGGGCGTGCGGTTCCACACCGTGGTGCGGACTCCGCCCGCGAGGAAGGCGCCGGCCAGGGCGCGGCCCATCGGGCCGAGGCCGAGGACGGTGACGGCGGACTGCTGGGTGGCGGACATGCGGGAACTCCTGTGCAGTGAAAACGGAATAGGGTGGGTGGGGCGACGCGGCGCGGGGAGGCCCGGCCGCACACGAACGCGGGAGGGACGAGATGGCGCGCATCGGTCTCGACGACCACGAGGGGATCTGCGGTGTGGCCGCCGCGATCTCGGTGATCGACGGCAAATGGAAGACCACGCTGCTGTGGCTGCTCGAATCGGGGCCGCACCGGCCCGGCGAACTGCGCCGGAAGGTGCCGAGGCTCAGCGAGAAGGTGCTGACCCAGGCCCTGCGCGAGATGGAGGAGGACGGGATCGTGCACCGCGAGACGCACGATGTCGTGCCGCTCAAGACCGTCTACTCGCTGACCGAGCAGGGTCTCGCGCTCTCCAGGGTGCTGGCCCCGCTGTCCGACTGGGGCCACGGACACCTCGACTGGCTGGCCGAGGAGCGACGCGCCGCCTCCTGACTCACTCCCTCCGGATCCGTGAGGCGCCGTCCCTGTGGACGTCACCACTGTCTCCCGGTGCCCGGACGGCGACAAGTACCCACTAAAAAGTGGGTACCCGGGCCGGTGGCCGGTGGCCGTCCGGCGCGGCTCGACGAGCCCGGTCCTCCTCGGACTCCTGTGCGATCTCGGAACTGTTAGTTTGTGGGCCGAATCGTTCAGTCTTCCCGGGGGGGAATCCCGTGAACCGCAGAACTCTGCTGAAGAGTGCCGTCGCGATCGGCATGGGGGCGCCGCTGGCCTCCCTCGCCGCCGCGACGCCCGCCCACGCGGCGGGCAACTACGACGTGCTCGTGACCGAGCAGGTCAAGAACAAGGTCATGCTGTTCCGAGCCATCAACCTCTGGACGCCCGAGAACCTCGGCTGGGAGTGGGCGGCGCCCGCCCAGACGGCTTGGGTCGGGCTCAACGACGCGCGCTTCCGCGAGACGGACCGCTTCGGCTGGGTGTGCGCGGTCGCCGCGGGCGGCGGCAAGGTCGGCATCGTCAACTTCGGTGACGACGACGCCTTGTTGTGGTCGGCGACCCCGGGCGGGAACCCGCACGCGGTCGAGTACCTCCGCGGCCACGGCGTGGTGGCCGTGGCCTCGTCGTCGGCGGTGTCCTCCACTCTGGACTACCAGGGCTACCTGTCCCTGTACGCCCCCACCGACGCGGACGACCCCGCCACGCTCGGGTCCGAGCCGGTCCAGCGCATCGAGTTCAGCGGCGCCCACGGCCTCTGGTGGGACGGCGCCCACCTGTACGCCCTGGGCACCTGGACGCTCGCCAAGTACCGCGTCACCGGCTCTCTCAAGAGCGCCAGGCTCGCGCTCGTCCAGAAGCACATGTGGGCCACCGAGTTCGGCGGCCACAGCCTGGACATGGACTTCACCGACTCGGGCCGGCTCGTCCTGAACGGCGCCCAGGCCATCTGGACCGTCGACAAGGCGACCCTCGCACTGACGAAGATCCGGTCGCAGAGCTACGGCGTGAAGTCCTTCTCCCGCGCGGTCGACGGCGAGTCCTTCTGGGTCCAGGCCATCGACGTGACGGATCCGCCCAAGGAGGGGTGGTGGAACGAGTACGTGCAGTTCTTCGACGCCGCGGGCACCCCGACCTATCGCCGGGGGCTCGACTACTACGGGTACGAAGGCCACTTCTACCGTTCCCGGATCGCCAGCATCAGGCTCTCCTGAACGCGGGGCCTCAGGGCTCCCTGAGGTCCACGATCCGCTTCAGTTTGCCGACGGACCGCTCCAGCGTCTCGGGGTCGACCACCTCGACCCCGACCGAGACGCCGATGCCGTCCTTCACCGCCGTCGCGATCGCCCGGGCCGCCTCCGCGCGTGCCTCGGGCGTCGCGTCGGCGCGGGCCTCCGCGCGGACGGTGAGCGCGTCGAGGCGGCCCTCCCGGGTCAGGCGGAGCTGGAAGTGCGGGGCGACGGCGGGGGTCCGGAGCACGATCTCCTCGATCTGCGTGGGGAAGAGGTTCACCCCGCGCAGGATGATCATGTCGTCGCTGCGGCCGGTCACCTTCTCCATCCGCCGGAACGCGGGCCGCGCGGTGCCGGGGAGCAGCCGGGTCAGGTCCCGGGTGCGGTAACGGATCACCGGCATGGCCTCCTTGGTGAGCGAGGTGAAGACCAGTTCGCCCTCCTCGCCGTCCGGCAGCACCTCGCCGGTGATCGGGTCCACGATCTCGGGATAGAAGTGGTCCTCCCAGATGTGGAGTCCGTCCTTGGTCTCCACGCACTCCTGCGCCACACCCGGTCCCATCACCTCCGACAGGCCGTAGATGTCGACCGCGTCGATGGCGAACCGCTCCTCGATCTCCGCGCGCATCGCCTCCGTCCACGGCTCCGCCCCGAAGACACCCACCTTCAGCGAGGTCGAGCGGGGATCCACGCCCTGACGCTCGAACTCGTCGAGAAGCGTGAGCATGTAACTGGGCGTCACCATGATGATCTCGGGCTCGAAGTCCTGGATCAACCGCACCTGACGAGCGGTCATGCCGCCGGAGGCCGGGATGACCGTGCAGCCGAGGCGCTCGGCGCCGTAGTGGGCGCCGAGGCCTCCCGTGAACAGGCCGTAGCCGTACGCCACATGGACGCGGTGGCCGGGACGGGCGCCGGCGGCGCGCAGCGAGCGCGCCACGACCTCGGCCCACACGTCCAGGTCCCCCTCCGTGTAGCCGACCACCGTCGGCAGGCCGGTGGTGCCGCTGGAGGCGTGGATCCGGCGGATCCGCGACCGGTCGACGGCGAACATCCCGAAGGGGTAGTGGTCGCGCAGGTCCGCCTTTGTGGTGAAGGGGAAGCGGGCCAGGTCGGCGAGCGAGCGGCAGTCGTCCGGACGCACCCCGGCCGCGTCGAAGGCGCGCCGGTGGAAGTCCACGTGCGCGTACGCGTGCCGCAGCGTGTCCCGCAGCCGCTCCAGCTGGAGCGCCGCCAGCTCCTCGCGCCCGAGCCGTTCGCCGCCGTCCGCCAGTTCCTTCATGCGCCGCCACTCCTCCGCGCCCGGCCGGCCGCCCGGCACGCGCACCCACGCGAAAACGGACGACCGATCATTCGGTAGATACGTGTGGGGGCCAGTAAAACGCCCCCGGGGAGGGGTTTGGCAAGGGCCCGGCGCCACTTTTCCGCACGCCTCGGTGCCCTCTCCGCCTCTCCGCCTCTCCGCCTCACCGCCCGCCGCCCCGCCGCCCCGCCGCCCCGCCGTCCGGCCGTCGGCGAGTGGGCGTGCCGTCGTCACCCCATGGGGTGGGTTCCCGCGGGCGCACGCATACGGGCCAGGGGCCCCGGGGACCGTGGGACCAGCCGGGGCCCCGCGGCCCCGCACCCCCGCCGGTCGCACCAGGACCGGCGGGTCCGCCCGCGCGCCCGGACGAAAGCGACCGCCATGCCCGTACCGCACCCGCCCGCCCCCACCGGGGTGACGCCGTGACCACCACCGCCCCCGGCACCGCCGACACCCCCCAGGTGCACTTCTGGGCCGTGCCCGACCTCACCGGCCTCGACTTCGACCCGATGCTCGCCAGGCTCCTCCACGAGGACCCGGTCACCCGCGTCCGCCTCCCGCACGGCGAGGGCCACGCCTGGCTCGTCACCCGCTACGAGGACGTCAAGTTCGTCACCGTCGACCCCCGCTTCAGCCGGCAGGCCGTCTGGGGCCGCCAGGTCACCCGCCTCGCCCCCCACTTCATCCCCATGGCCGACGCCGTCGGCTTCGCCGACCCGCCGGACCACACCCGGATGCGCCGCGTCGTCGCCCGCGCCTTCAGCGCCCGCGCGCTGCGCTCGCTGCGCGACCACGCCCAGACCGTCATGGACGGCCTGCTCGACCGGATGGCGGAGCAGGGCCCGGCCGTCGACCTCATGGCGGCGCTGAACCGGCCCTTCCCGCTCGCCATGGTCAGCGAACTCATGGGCGTCCCCGCCACCGACCACGCCCTCATGGCCGACTGGTCCGACACCATCATCTCGGCCGGCGCGGGACGGGAGGCCAGCGAGCGGGCCAAGGACGAGATGGGCCGGTACTTCACCGACCTCATCGCCGGCGAGCACGGCGCCGACAGCGACCAGCTCGCGGCGGTCCTCGCCGAGGCCGTCGCCGACGGCACCCTCACCGAGGAGGAGGCCGTCGGCCTCGCCGTCCTCATCCAGATCGGCGGCGCCCACGCCGTCCGCAACAACAGCGCCAACATGGTCTTCGCGCTCCTCACCCACCCCGAGCACCTGGCCAGACTCCGGGCCGAGCCCGGGCTGGTCCCGCAGGCCGTCGACGAACTGCTCCGGTACATCCCGCACCGCAACGCCGTCGGCCTCTCCCGGATCGCCATGGAGGACGTCGAGGTCGGCGGGGTCCGCATCCCGGCCGGCGACCCCGTCTACGTCTCGTACCTGGCGGCCAACCGCGACCCGGAGGTCTTCGCCGAGCCGGACCGGCTCGACTTCGACCGCGCCTACAACCCGCACGTCGCCTTCGGCCACGGCCCGCACTACTGCCCCGGCGCCACCCTCGCCCGCATGGAGTCCGAGATCCTCCTCGGCTCCCTGTGGACGCGCTTCCCGGGCCTGCGGCTCGCCGTCCCCGAGGAGGAGCTCCGCTGGCAGCGCGGCGCGCTCATCCGGGGCCCCGAGACCCTGCCCGTGACCTGGTGACGGAAGGGGTGCCCCCGTGACTGCCACCGCCATCGGAGCCGCCGGCGGCCTCGTCGTCCCGCCCGGACACGGCCGAACCCTCGCCACCGCCGCCCAGCACGTCACCTTCAAGGTGACGGGCGAGCACACCCGCACCGCCTCCACCTTCGAGGTCGTCGTCCCGCCAGGCTTCGACGTCGGCGCCCACGCCCACGGCCACAGCGAGGAGTTGTTCTACCTCCTCGACGGCGAACTCGACGTCCTCGCCTTCGAACCGCTCGTCCGCACCCGGGACAGCTGGCGGGAGTGGGAGTCCGCCTCCGGCCGGCGGGCGGTACGGGCCACCCCCGGCACCCTCATCCTCGTGCCGCCCGGCTGCCCGCACGCCTTCGCCAACCCGACGGGCGCCCCGGCCCGGATGCTCTTCCAGGCGTCCCCGCCGCCCGACCACGAGCGCTACTTCGAGGAGCTGATGGAGATCCTCGCGGAGGCGGGCGAGGGCGGCGAGGTCGACCACGCCGCCATCGAACGGCTCCGCGTCCGGTACGACATCGAGCAGATCACCCCGCTGCGGCACGAGGGGAGCGGCTGAGCGGCCGGCCCGCGGTCGGGAGCCGCGGCACCGGAAAAGGCGTTGCCCGCCACCGCGCCGCGTCCTTGAATGGCCGCGATGAACCTCGCACACCACCTCCTCGCCCTGTACGACGACCAGCTGCGCCGGGCGGCGCGGCCCGACGGCCCCGGCTGCCGGATCGAGCGCGCCGGCGCCGTCGTCCGCCAGACCGGACCCGCCCACGCCTGGAACGGCGTGCTCTGGTCCGGGCTCGACGACGGCACCGCCGACGCGGCCATCGCCGCCCAGCTCGCCCACTACCACGCGGAGGGCGTCCCCTTCGAGTGGAAGCTGTACGGCCACGACGGGCCCGCCGACCTCGGCGCACGACTCCTGGCCGCCGGCTTCGAGGCCGAGGAACCGGAGACGCTGCTCGTCGCGGACGCGGCCGCGCAGGGCGGCGCCGTCGCACTGCCGGACGGCGTCGAACTCCGCGACGTCACCGACCCGGAGGGCGTACGCCAGGTGGTCGAGGTCCACGAACGGGCCTTCGGCACCGACAGCTCCGACCTCGGCCGCCGCCTCCTGGACCGGCTCGCCGCCGACCCCGGCACCGTCACCGCCGTCCTCGCCCTCGCCGACGGGGTCCCGGTCAGCGCGGCCCGCCTGGAGCTCTACCCGGGCACCGACTTCGCCGGCCTGTGGGGCGGCGGCACCGTCGAGGAGTGGCGGGGCCGGGGCCTCTACCGCGCCCTCGTCGCCCATCGCGCCCGCGTCGCCGCCGCCCACGGCCACCGCTGGCTCCAGGTCGACGCCGCCCCCACCAGCCGCCCGATCCTCCAGCGCCTCGGCTTCGTCCCGCTCACCACGACCACCCCGTACGTGCACGCCTGAGGCGCTCGCGGGCCGAGGCACCGTCAGGACGCCTTGCGGAGCGCGGTCGCCGCCAGGGCGGCGCAGCCGAGGGCGATCACCGCGCAGACGGCGCCGACCGCGTTCACGCCGTTCGTGTACGCCTCGCGGGCCGCGTCGAGCACCCGGGCGGCCTGCTCCGCCGCCCCCGCCGGGAGGGCGTGCGCGGCGACCACCGCCGTGTCCGCGCCGTTCAGCACGGCCTCCCCGAGCTGCGGCGACAGACCCTCGGGGGCCGTCACCGTGCCCTGGTAGACGGCGGTCCCGAGGCTGCCGAGGAGCGCCACGCCCAGCGCCGCGCCGAGGTCGCCGCAGACCGAGGAGAGCGCCGCCGCCGAACCCGCCCGCTCGGGCGGCGCCGAACCCACCACCAGGGCCGTACCCAGCGCCCCGATCGGACCGCCGCCGAAGAACGCCGCCACGAAACCGGCGACCAGCAGCGGCAACCCGCCCACCGGCCCCGCCAGCACCAGCAGCCCGTACCCCACCGCCGCCACGAGAAGACCGCCGGCGACCACCCGATACACCGGGAAGCGCCGGGCGAGCGTCGGGGCCAGCTGCGCCGCCACGATCGACGCGACCGCCGACGGCACCATCCACAGGCCCGCCTCCATCGGCGAGAGGCCGGCCACCAGCTGGAGGTAGCCGGTGATGAAGAGGTAGCCCCCGCCGGTGGCGATCATCGACACCAGCAGGATCGCCAGCGCCGCCGTGAACCCCCGCCCACGGAACAGCCCCAGGTCGAGCAGCGGATGCGCGAGCCGCCGCTGCCGCCTCACGAACGCCGTCCCGACGGCGGCGCCCGCCACGATCGTCAGCAGCGCGACGGGCGACCAGCCGTGCCGGGCCAGCTCCTTCAGCCCGTGGATCACCGGCAGCACCGCGCCCAGCGACAGCACCACGCTCGGCAGGTCCAGCGGACCGCCCCCCGGCTCCCTGTACTCCGGCAGCAGCCGGGGCGCCGCGACGAGGAGCACCAGCATCACCGGCACCCCGATGAGGAAGACCGAACCCCACCAGAACCGTTCGAGCAGCAGACCGCCGGCCACCGGTCCCAGCGCCGTGCCCGCCATGAAGCACCCGGCCCACACGGCGATCGCCCGCCCCCGCTGCCCCGGGTCGTGGAACATGCTGTTGATCAGCGCGAGCGTCGACGGCATCAGCGTCGCCGCCGCGACACCGAGCAGCGCGCGGGCCGCGATGAGCATCTCCGCGCTGGTCGCGTACGCGGCGAGCAGCGAGGTCAGCGCCACCGCCACGGCCCCCACAAGCAGCAGCCTGCGCCGCCCGATCCGGTTGCCGAGCGCGCCCATCGTGATCAGGAAGCCGGCGATGAGGAAGCCGTACACATCCATGATCCACAACGACTGGGTGCCGGTCGGCCGCAGCGACTCCGCGAGGTGCGGCAGCGCCAGGAACAGCACGCTCTGGTCGAGCGAGATGAGCAGCGTGGGCAGCGCCAGCACGGCGAGCCCCGCCCACTCCCGGCGCCCCGCGAGCCGCTCGGCGCCCACCGGTGAGATGACGGACATGGTCGTCCCTTCCTTGCTGTGACGGTGACTTCGGGACGAGCCTGCGGGGCGGCGCTCTCGGCTTCCTCCCGGTTCTCTCCCGGTCCGTTCCCGGCGCCTCTCGGCGCTCGCCGCGATCGCCGTCCGTGGGGTCGTCTAGGGTGGCGGGCATGCGTTTCGGAGTGCTGGGGCCGCTGGCCGTGTGGACGGACGACGGGACGGCGGTCGCGGTCCCCGAGGCGAAGGTCCGCGCCCTGCTCGCCTGCCTCCTGACCCACCGTGGCGAGGCGGTGCCCGCCGACCGGATCGTCGACGAGGTGTGGCCCGACGCCCCGCCCGCCCGCCCCGCCCACGTGCTGCAGAACAAGGTGTGGCGGCTGCGCAGGGCCCTGGAGGAGGCCGAGCCCGGCGCCAAGGCGCTCCTGGTCTCCCGCCCGCCCGGCTACGTCCTCGAAGCGCCCCCGGGCAGCGTCGACGTCGACCGCTTCCGCGCCCTCGCCGACCGCGCCCGCGTCACCGACGACCCCGCCACCCGCGCCGCCCTCCTCGGCGACGCGCTCGCCGAGTGGCGCGGCCCCGTCCTCGCCGACTTCGCCGACGAGGACTTCGTCCGCGCCACCGCCGCCCGCCTGGAGGAGCAGCGGCTCTCCGCCCTGGAGGAGCGCGCCGAGACCCGCCTCGCCCTCGGCCTGCACGTCGAGGTCGCCGACGAACTGGGCGACGCGGTCGCCCGGCACCCGCTCCGCGAGCGGCTGCGCGCCGTCCACCTCCGCGCCCTCTACCTCTCCGGCCGGCAGAGCGAGGCCCTGACCGGGTACGAGGAGGTGCGCGTCCGGCTCGCGGACGAGCTGGGCGTCGACCCCGGGCCCGAACTGACCGCCCTGCACCGGGCGATCCTCACCCAGTCCGCCGATCTGAAGCCCGTGCCGAGACCGTCACCGGCACCTGGGTCCGCACCGTCACCGGCACCCGGGTCAGCGGCCGCACCGGATGCCGCGTGGGTACCGGGGTCCGCACCGGCACCGGCACCTGGGTCCGCACCGGCACTCGCACCCGCACCCGGACCCGGATTCGCACCCGCACCCGGACCCGGACCCGCACCCGGACCCGCACCCGGACCCGCACCCGTACCCGCACTCGCCCGCTCGACCGTGCCCGCCGCGCTCACCGGCCTGATCGGACGTGACGACGCCGTCGAGGAGCTCGGCGCCCTGCTCCGCACCGGACGGCTCGTCACCCTCACCGGCTCCGGCGGTGTCGGCAAGACCCGCCTCGCGCTCGCCGCCGCCGCCCGCGCGGCGGACGCCTTTCCCGGTGGGGTACGGCTCGTGGAGCTGGCCGCCCTGGACCGCGCGGGGGGCGAAGGGCGCCGGGCGACCGCGCGCGCGGAGGCCCCGGAGGTCCCGGAGGCCGTCGGGCGCGCCGTCGGCGTCCGCGACGACGTGCCGCCCGCCCCGGGCACCGACCCGCTGCCGCTCGTCGAGCGGATCGCCCGCGCCCTCGGCGACGCCCCCGTCCTCCTCGTCCTCGACAACTGCGAGCACGTCGTCGAGCCGGTCGCCGCGCTCGCCGCCCGGCTCCTCGCCGCCGCGCCCGCACTGCGGATCCTCGCCACCAGCCAGGTCCCGCTCGGCCTCACCGGCGAGCACCTCCGCGAGGTCCCGCCGCTGCCCCGCCCCGAGGCGGGGGAGCACCTCGCCCCGGCGGAGGCGGCACGCTTCGGCGCGGTGGAGCTGTTCGTCGCCCGGGCCACCGCCGCCGCGCCCGGCTTCACCCTGGACGCCGCGACCGCCGGCGCCGTCACGGCGATCTGCCGCCGGCTCGACGGCATCCCGCTCGCGCTGGAGATGGCCGCCACCCGGGTCCGCGCCCTCGGCGTCCGCGAGGTCGCCGCCCGGCTCGACGACCGCTTCCGGCTGCTCGCCGTCGGCTCCCGCGACGCCCCGGCCCGGCAGCGGACCCTCCGCTCGGTCCTCGACTGGAGCTGGGACCTCCTCGGCCCCGGCGAGCGGGCCGTCCTGCGCCGCCTCTCCGTCCACGCCGACGGCTGCGCCCTCGACGCCGCCGAGGAGGTATGTGCCGCGGGGCCCGGCCCGTCCGGCGTCCGCGACCCGGCAGAGCCGCTGGACCCGGCCGACGTCCTCGACCACCTCGCCCGGCTCGTCGACGCCTCCCTCGTCGTCGCCGCCCCCGCCGGGGGCGACGGCGCCGTCCGCTACCGCCTCCTCGAATCCGTCGCCGCCTACGGCACGGAACGGCTCCGTGAGGCCGGCGAGACGGAGACCGTCCGCGCCGCCCACCGCGCCCACTACCTGCGGCTCGCCGAGCGCGCCGAGCCGCTGCTGCGCGGCGGGGAGCAGGGGTTCTGGCTCCGCCGCCTCGACGAGGAGACCGCCAACCTCCGCGGCGCCCTCGACTCCGCCGTCGCCGCCGGGGAGGCCGAGACCGCGCTCCGGCTCGTCACCGCCCTCTGCTGGTACTGGCGGCTGCGCGGCCGGGGCGCCGAGGCCGAGCGCTCCCTCGCCGCCGCCCTCGCCGTCCCCGGCCCGGCGCCCGCCGGGCTCGTCGCCCGGGCGACGGCCTGGCTCGGCGGCGTCCGCCTCGCCTCGGGCGGCAGCGCCGACCCGCACGCCGAGTACCGCTCCGCCCTGCACGCCTACGAGGACGTCCACGACCCGCTGGAGGAGGCCCGCGCCGCCTGGTTCCTCGGCTCCCACCTCTACGGCATCGGGAACGCCGCCGCGAGCGCCCGGCTCGTCGACGGCGCCCTCGCCCGCTTCGAGGAGCTGGGCGACGACTGGGGAGCGGCGGCGGCCCTCGCCACCCGCTCCTTCCACGCCAAACTCCGCGGCGACTTCGGGGCCTTGCTGCGCGACGGCGAGCGGAGCCTGGAGATCTTCCGCGGACTCGGCGACGAATGGGGCCAGTTGCAGGCCATGGTGCCGCTCCAGACGCGCGCCGGGATCGTCGGGGAGTACGCCTACGCCGGCGAACTCCACCGCGTCTGCCTGGACATCGCGCTCCGGCTGGATCTGCGGCGCGAGGTCTCCTTCCAGCTCTCCGGCCTCGGCCGGGTCGCGCTGCTCACCCGGGAGTACGGCGAGGCGCGGGAGTTCCACGAGCGGGCCAGGCGGATCGCCGTCGAACAGACCGACAGCTTCGGCGAGCAGTACGCGGAGATCGGCCTCGGCATGGGGGCCCGCAGGGAGGGCGACCTCGACGCCGCCGAGGCCCACATGCGCAACGTCCTCGAAACCCACCGCCGGATGGGCTACGAGCCCGGCATGCCCGCCCTGATCCTCGCCGAGCTGGGCTTCTCCGCCGAACTGCGCGGCGACGCGGAGCGCGCCCTGGAGCTCCAGCGCTCCGGTCTCGCCGCCGCCCGGGCGACGGGCGACCCGCGGGCGTTCGCCCTCGGTCTGGAGGGCCTCGCGGGCGCCGTCTGCCTGGCCGGCGACGCGCCCCGCGCGGCCCGTCTCCTCGGCGCGGCGGCCACTGTCCGCGCCTCGGTCGGCGTCCCCCTCCCGGAGGGCGAGCACGACGACGTCCTCCGCGTCACCGCCCGCGCCCGGGCGGCCCTCGGCCCGGGGGCGTACGAGAGGGAGTACGCGCGCGGCGTCGAGCCGGGCCCCGGGACGGACCGGGACCAGAGCGCGGACGGGCCCGTCTGAGACGGCCGGGCCGGACCGTGGCGGCCCGGGTGCGGGCTCGGGGTGCCGGGGCCCGGGCGGTCGGGCCGGTGGCGGGTGGCTCAGGGCGCCGGCCAGTGGGCCGGGCGGTCGAAGCCCTCCGGGAGAACGGTCTTCGCGTCGCCGCGCGCCGAGTTCAGCTGCGGCTGGGTGAGGAAGAGGGCGTCCGTCAGGACGGCCCCCGACAGGTCCGCGTCCCGCAGGTCGGCGCCGATCAGGTCCGCCAGGGTGAGGTCGGCGCCCGTCAGGTCGGCGGCGATCAGGAGCGCGCCGCGCAGATCGGTGCCCCGCAGCTTCGCCCCGCGCAGCCGCTTGCCGATGAGGTCCGCGCCCCGCCGCCCGCGCGGCTTGCCGCCCGCCGTGGCGCGGACGAGCTCGCTGGTCCGCAGCAGCAGCGGATTGACCTCGGCCCGCACGGGGCCGACGTCCAGCTTCTCCAGCTCGACGGCCGGCAGCGCGGTCAGCGCCTCGACCCGGCCGAGCGCCGTACGCAGCTCGCCGTGGATCCGGCGGGCGGCGGGACGCTCCAGCGCCTCCGTGAGGTAGCGCAGCAGTTCGTGGAGCTGCCGCATCACGGGGAAGACCTCGTACATCTGCCGGGCGGTCTCCGGCGCCTCCCGCCAGGACACGCCGCCGAAGGTCACCTGGGAGACCCGCTGACCGGCGCCGAAGCAGTCGTACACCGTGCACCCCTGGAAGCCGCTCGGCCGCAGGCGGGTGTGGATCCCGCAGCGGAAGTCGTCCTGGAGGTTGCGGCACGGGTCGCCGGCGGACTTGTTCACGGCGAAGTCCGCCGACTTGGCGAACGGCAGCGCCACACAGCACAGACCGAAGCACTGCGCGCAGTCGCCGCGCAGGGCGGATTCCCGGGTGTCGGGCACGGTGGAACGGTTCCTTAGCAGCTAGGAGTCGGTCCTCCCACCGTATCGCGCCCCGTACGGACCCTCCCGTGGACGTGCCCGGCGACGGCGCCCGGTCAGCCGGACGCGTCCGCCTCCGTCGCGACCGCCTTCGCCCAGCGGTAGTCCGCTTTGCCGCTCGGCGAGCGCTGGATCCGGTCGGTGAGGACGAGCTGGCGGGGCACCTTGTAGCCGGCGAGGTGGCGGCGGCAGTGGTCCTGGACGGCCGCCAGGTCCAGCGGGGCCGTGCCCTCGCGCTGCTGGACGACGGCGGCCACGTGGCTGCCCCAGGTCGGGTCCGGCACGCCCGCGACCAGCGCGTCGTAGACGTCGGGGTGCGACTTGAGGGCCTGCTCGACCTCCTCCGGGTAGACCTTCTCGCCGCCGGTGTTGATGCACTGGGAGCCGCGGCCGAGGACGGTCACCACGCCGTCCGCGTCGACCGTGGCCATGTCCCCGAGCAGGACCCAGCGCACCCCGTCCCGCTCGAAGAAGGTCTCCGCGGTCTTCGCGGGGTCGTTGTAGTAGCCGAGCGGCACGTGCCCGCGCTGGGCGAGGCGGCCGACCGCGCCGACGGCGACGGGGGCGAGGGTGACCTGGTCGACGACCTGCGTGCGCTCGTTGACGTGCAGCCGGAAGCCCTTCTCGGGGCCGGAGTCGTCGGTGGCCCGGCCGTTCGAACCGGACTCCGTGGAGCCGAAGTTGTTCAGCAGCACGACGTTCGGCATCAGCTCGCGCAGCTGTGCCCGCACGGTCTCCGACATGATCGCGCCGGAGGAGGAGAGGCTGAACAGCGCGGACAGGTCCGTGCTCCGGAGCGGCCCGGCGAGCGCGTCGATCAGCGGGCGCAGCATCGCGTCCCCGACCAGGGAGATGCTGGACACCTTCTCCTTCTCCAGGGTCCGCAGCACCTCCTCGGGCACGTACTTGCGGTGCAGGACGACCCGCTGGCCGTAGTGGAAGGCGATGAAGGTGGTGAGCGTGGAGGTGCCGTGCATGAGGGGCGGCGCGGGGAAGAAGGTGAGGCCGGCGCCGCCCGCGGCGACCCGCTCCGCGAGTTCCTCGGGCCGCTTGACCGGCTCGCCGGCCGGATCCCCGCCGAAGAGGCCGGCGAAGAACAGGTCCTCCTGGCGCCACAGCACGCCCTTGGGCATGCCGGTGGTGCCGCCGGTGTAGATGATGAAGAGGTCGTCGCCGGAGCGGGCCGCGAAGCCGCGCCCCGGGTCCGCGGCCGCCTCCGCCTCTTCGAGCGGTACGGAGTCGAGGGCGGCGGCGTCCTCGGGCGGGGTCCCCACCCGCACGAGGTGCCGTAGCTTCCCGCACCGGGGCAGGGCCGCCGCCACGCGGTCCGTGAACTCGGCGTCGTACACCAGGGCGGTGAGGTCGGCGTCCCGGTAGAGGTAGACCAACTCCTCTTTCACATAACGGTAGTTGACGTTCACGGGCACGATCCTGGCCTTCAGGCAGGCGAGGACGGTCTGGAGGTACTCGACGCCGTTGTACAGGTGGAGCCCCAGGTGCTCGCCGGGGCGGACGCCCGCGTCGAGGAGGTGGTGGGCCAGCCGGTTGGCCGCCTCGTCGAGTTCGGCGTAGGTGAGCCGGCGCTCGGCGCCGGTGCCCGGGTGGTCGACGTAGACCAGCGCCTCGCGCTCCGGCACCACGTCCACGACCGATTCGAACAGGTCGGCAAGGTTGTACTCCACCGTTCCTCCTGACCCCGGCGCGTTCGGACTCGGGCGGTCATTAGAGCGCCGCGGGGACGAGGTGGGAAGGGGGTGCGTCAAACAATCTGACTGAGTGTCAGAAAACTATTGAACTGCCTTCGACACTCCTGCAACCTGTTCCAGAACTGGAGACGGGAGATGCATGCCCATGGCCGGCACCGAACACCTCACCGTGCGGCGCGAAGGCGCCACGCTCGTCCTCACCCTGAACCGCCCCGAGGCGAAGAACGCCCTGTCGCTGCCGATGCTCGTCGGCCTGTACGACGGCTGGCTGGAGGCCGACGCGGACGACGCCGTACGGTCGATCGTCCTCACCGGCGCGGGCGGCGCCTTCTGCGCCGGCATGGACCTCAAGGCCCTCGCCGGCCGGGGCATGGCCGGAGAGGCCCACCGCGACCGGATGCGTGCCGACCCCGACCTGCACTGGAAGGCGATGCTCCGCCACCACCGGCCGCGCAAACCCGTCATCGCCGCGGTCGAGGGCGCGTGCGTGGCCGGCGGTACGGAGATCCTCCAGGGCACGGACATCCGCGTCGCCGGGGCCTCCGCCACCTTCGGCCTCTTCGAGGTCCGCCGGGGCCTCTTCCCCATCGGCGGCTCCACCGTCCGCCTGCCCCGCCAGATCCCCCGGACCCACGCCCTCGAAATGCTCCTCACCGGCCGTCCCTACACGGCCGACGAGGCCGCCCGCATCGGCCTGATCGGCCGGGTCGTCCCCGACGGCCAGGCCCTCGACACCGCGCTCGACCTGGCGGAACGCGTCAACGCCTGCGGCCCCCTGGCCGTCGAGGCGGTGAAGGCCTCCGTCTACGAGACGGCCGAGCTGACGGAGACGGAGGGCCTGGCGGCGGAGCTGAAACGAGGCTGGCCGATCTTCGACACGGCCGACGCGAAGGAAGGCGCCAGGGCCTTCGCGGAGAAGCGCCCCCCGCACTACCGCCGCGAGTAGCCCGACCCGCGCCCCTCCCCGATCCGGGGCGCCTGCCGCTCCCGCCTCCCGGCCCCGCCCCCACCCGAGGAAAGGTCCGCCCATGACTCTCTCCCCTCCGCCCCCCTCGCCCCCCGACCCCCTCCGTGCCCCCCTCGTCGTCGAGTTTCCGTTCACGCGGTCCCTCGGGCCCGTCCAGTCCGCGTTCCTCACCGGGCTGCGCGAGCGCACCGTGCTCGGGGTGCGCACCGAGGCGGGCGGGGTGCTCGTGCCGCCCGTCGAGTACGACCCGGAGAGCGCCGCCGAGCTGCGGGAGCTCGTCGAGGTGGAGCCGACCGGGACCGTCACCACCTGGGCGTGGAACCACGAGCCGCGGCCCGGGCAGCCGCTCGGTACGCCGTTCGCCTGGGTCCTCGTGCGGCTCGACGGCGCCGACACGGCGCTCCTGCACGCCCTCGACGCCCCCGGCCCGGACACCGTCCGCACCGGCATGCGGGTGCGGATCCGCTGGGCCGCCGAACGGACCGGCGCCATCACGGACATCGCCTGCTTCGAGGCGTACGAGGGGGAGGAGGCAGGCAGGCAACCGGCGCCGCACAGCGGGGAGTTCCCGGAGGGCGCCGTCACGCGCGTCGTCGCCCCCGCCCGTCTCGACTACACCTACAGCCCGGGCCGCGCCCAGACCCGCTACCTCCACGCGCTCGCCGAGCGCCGTACCGTCGGCGAGCGCTGCCCCTCCTGCGCCAAGGTGTACGTCCCGCCCCGTGGCGCCTGCCCGACCTGCGGGGTCGCGACCACCGACCAGGTGGAGGTCGGTCCCCGCGGCACCGTCACCACCTTCTGCATCGTCAACATCAAGGCGAAGAGCCTGGACATCGAAGTCCCGTACGTCTACGCCCACATCGCCCTCGACGGCGCGGGTCTCGCCCTGCACGGGCGGATCGGCGGGATCCCGTACGACCAGGTCCGGATGGGGCTGCGGGTGGAGCCCGTGTGGAGCGAGGACGGGCGGTATCCCGACCACTACCGGCCCACCGGCGAGCCCGACGCCGACTACGACACGTACAAGGAGCTGCTGTGACGCCGGACCGAGAGGTGGCGATCGTCGCGTTCGCCCAGAGCGACCACCGGCGGCGCACGGACGACCTGTCCGAGGTCGAGATGGTGATGCCCGTGCTGCACGAGGTGCGGCGGCAGACCGGGCTGAAGGCCGCCGACATCGGCTTCACCTGCTCCGGCTCCTCCGACTACCTGGCCGGCCGGGCCTTCTCCTTCACCATGGCCCTCGACGGCGTCGGCGCCTGGCCGCCGATCTCCGAGTCGCACGTCGAGACGGACGGCGCCTGGGCCCTCTACGAGGCGTGGGTGAAGCTGCTGACCGGCGAGGCCGACACCGCGCTCGTGTACTCCTACGGGAAGTCCTCGCCCGGGTCCGTCCGGGACGTGCTGAGCCGGCAGCTCGACCCCTACTACCTGGCGCCGCTCTGGCCGGACTCCGTCGCCCTCGCCGCGCTCCAGGCGCAGGCCCTCGTCGACGCCGGGCACACCGACGAGCCGGCGCTCGCCGCGATCGCCGCCCGCAGCAGGGAGGACGCGCGGGCGAACCCGCACGCCCAGCTGCCCGGCGCCCGCCCGCAGGGCGAGTACGTCGTCCGGCCGCTGCGCACGGGCGACTGCCCGCCGGTCGGGGACGGCGCCGCCGCCGTCGTCCTCGCCGTCGGCGACCGGGCCCGCGAGCTGTGCGCGCGGCCCGCCTGGATCCGGGGCATGGACCACCGCGTCGAGGCGCACTCCCTCGGCGTCCGCGACCTCACCGACTCGCCGTCCACCCGCCTCGCCGCCGAACGCGCCGGCGTCTTCGAACGGCCCGTGGACACCGCCGAACTCCACGCGCCGTTCTCCGCGCAGGAGGTCGTCCTGCGCAGGGTCCTGGGTCTCGACGACAGCGTGGCGGTCAACCCGTCCGGCGGCGCGCTCGCCGCCAACCCCATGATGGCCGCGGGACTCGTCCGGCTCGGCGAGGCCGCCGCCCGCATCCACCGCGGGGAGTCCGACCGCGCGCTCGCCCACGCCACCTCCGGGCCCTGCCTCCAGCAGAACCTGGTCGCCGTCCTGGAAGGGGACCCCCGATGAGCAAAGAGCCCGTCGCGATCGTCGGCGTCGGCCAGACCAGGCACGTCGCCGCCCGCCACGACGTCTCCCTCGCGGGACTCGTCCGCGAGGCCGCCGTGCGGGCCCTCGCCGACGCCGAGCTGACCTGGGCGGACATCGACGCCGTCGTCATCGGGAAGGCGCCCGACTTCTTCGAGGGCGTCATGATGCCGGAGCTGTACCTCGCCGACGCCCTCGGCGCCGTCGGCAAGCCGATGCTCCGCGTCCACACCGCCGGGTCCGTCGGCGGCTCCACCGCCCTCGTCGCCGCCAACCTCGTCGCCGCCCGCGTCCACCGGACCGTCCTCACCCTCGCCTTCGAGAAGCAGTCCGAGTCGAACGCCATGTGGGGGCTCTCGCTGCCCGTGCCGTTCCAGCAGCCCCTCCTCGCGGGCGCGGGCGGCTTCTTCGCCCCGCACGTCCGCGCCTACATGCGGCGCACCGGCGCCCCCGACACGATCGGCTCCCTCGTCGCGTACAAGGACCGCCGCAACGCGCTGAAGAACCCCTACGCCCACCTCCACGAGCACGACCTGACCCTGGAGAAGGTGCAGGCCTCGCCCATGCTGTGGGACCCGATCCGGTACTCGGAGACCTGCCCGTCCTCCGACGGCGCCTGCGCCATGGTCCTCACCGACCGGGCGGGCGCGGACCGGGCGCCGCGCCCCGCCGCCTGGGTGCACGGCGGGGCCATGCGCAGCGAGCCGACGCTCTTCGCCGGCAAGGACTTCGTCTCGCCGCGGGCGGGCCGCGACTGCGCCGCCGACGTCTACCGGCAGGCGGGGATCACCGACCCGCGCCGGCAGATCGACGCCGTCGAGATGTACGTGCCGTTCTCCTGGTACGAGCCGATGTGGCTGGAGAACCTCGGCTTCGCCGCCGAGGGCGAGGGCTGGAAGCTCACCGAGTCCGGCGTCACCGAACTCGACGGCGACCTGCCCGTGAACCCCTCCGGAGGCGTCCTCTCCACCAACCCGATCGGCGCCTCCGGCATGATCCGCTTCGCCGAGGCCGCCCTCCAGGTACGCGGGGAGGCCGGTGAGCACCAGGTGGAGGGCGCCCGGCGGGCCCTCGGCCACGCCTACGGCGGTGGCGCCCAGTTCTTCGCCATGTGGCTGGTGGGCGCCGAACCGCCGGCCGGCTGAGGCCGGCGGTCGGGACGGCCCGCAGGCTCCGGGCCGTCCGTACGGTCCCGGGCCGGTCCGGGCGGTCAGGCGCGCAGGGCGTCCCGTACCCGCGTCGCCAGGGCCACCGGGTCGCCCTTCGGGGTCACCGGGTAGGAGTCCCGCCGCAGGTTCCAGGCGTTCTCCCAGGCGAACCAGTCGATCGCGGCGGGGGCCCGGCCGGCGACCAGGGCGGTCTCCAGCGAGTCCAGGTAGGCCGACCAGCGGGGCGCGTAGAAGCCCGAGACGAGGCCCGACCACTCGCGGTTGGCGTAGTCGTGCAGCCCGGCCTCGCTGCCCGCCCGGTGGCCCCAGGTCGTGATCAGCGAGCGGGCGTCGAACTCCAGGACGGCCCGCTCCTGGTCCGAGCGCGCCCACGAGCGGGCGTTCTCCAGCCACGGCCCGAGCAGGAACCGCCGGTCGGTGGCGAGGACCGCGTCCAGCAGCGTCATGGACGCCCGCCACTCCGCCGCCCGCGCCCGGAACGCGGCCAGGTCCTTCGCCTCGTACGCGGCCTTGATCCGGGGCAGCAGCACCCGGCTGCGGTTGGTGAGCGCCTGCCGGGCGGTGTCGACCAGGTCGAAGCGGTACGCGTCGGTGGTCCGCAGCTCCGGCGCCACCTGCAGCAGCTCGGTCAGCGCCCGCTCGACGGTCGCCGCGTCGTACCGCATCGACTTGGGGCCCCAGGAGGCCGAGGTCCGCACGGTGAGGCTCGGCCGGGCCGTGAAGAGACTGTCCTGGGACTCGCTCCAGCCGTTCGCCTTCGTGCCGTACGGGCCCTGCCGCAGCCACTCCCACGCCTTGGCCGCGTGCGGGTCGGGGGCGCCGTACCGGCGGGCCGCGTACTGGGCGAACCAGCCCGCGTGGTCCACCGGCGCGTCCCGCCAGGCCAGTTCGGTGAAGAGGGTGAAGGCCACCGGGTTGGCGGCCGTCGCCTCGGGGAGGAAGGCGATGCCCTGGAGCGCGCTGCCCCGCTTGGTCCGCCACGCCTCGAACCGGTCCGTCCACACCGAGGTGTTGGCGCCGATCGTGGTGTGCCCGCCGAAGTTGGGGACGGTGCCGTAGGCGTAGGGCGTCCCGGACCAGGAGGTCTCCCGGTCCAGGCCGTCGTGCCGGTCGGAGAGCCCGTCCACCACGAGCAGCCGTGAGGTGTCGACGCCGGCGAGCAGTTCGGCCTTGGGGTTGCGCTGCCAGCCGAGCAGGACCCACGTCGCGCCGCGCCGGGCGTCGTCCAGCGTCTCCAGGACCTTCGCGGCGGCCTCGCCGACCGGCACGTCCCCGGCGTTCCCGCCCTCGTGGAGCAGGTCCATCTTGTACATCGTGCTGGTGCCGAGGAGCCGTGCCTGGTGCCGGTAGAAGGAGGAGGCGACGCGGGCGAAGAGCGGACCGCGCGGATCGAGCCAGTCCGGCCGGGTGAAGCCGATCCACCGGCCCTGCGGCACCACCCGGCCCGTGGGGTTGCGCTCCGTGAAGCCCGGCGGCACCGTGCCGAAGTACCCCGGGAGCACCGGCGTCATGCCCAGCTCCCGCAGCCGGTCGACGATCCGCTTGCCGAGCGCCGCCCGGCGGGCGATCAGCTGCTCGGTCACCGGGCCGCCGAAGGAGGCCATGTTCTGCATCAGCCACCACGGCTGGTGCGCCGGGCCCGGGATCCACTCCCGCAGCTCGGCGGCCGTGTACCCGAACTCCTGGAAGGCCGCGTGGTACGCGGCCTCCGCGCCCATCTGGACGAACACCTCGTTCACCCCGTGGAGGGCGAGGAGGTCGATCTGCCGTTCGTACGCGTCCCAGTCCCGGTACGCCCCCGAGTAGCCGTCGTCCGTGTCGTTGAGGGCGAAGCGGTGCGGCACCGACGCCGACCTGCTGATCGTGCCGGCGGGGCCCGGCAGCCGGTCCGGCAGCGCCGAGACGCTGTCCCCGGGCGCGCCGAGGTCCACGCCCACCGTGTACGAGAGGTACCAGTGCACCCCGCGCAGCAGCACCGCCGGCGTGCTGCCCGTGACGACGATCCGCCCCGTCGACCCCGACACGGTGAAGCGGTCGCCGGAGGAGGACCGCGGGGTCAGGGCCAGTTCGAACTGGCGCGCGTGCCGGGGCAGCAGCCGGGTCAGCGCCGCCCGCGCCGCGCTCACCGAGAACGGCGCGGCGGCCGCCGCGTCGGCCGCCGGGACCGCCGGTTCCGCGGTGGCGGGCCCGGCGGCGGCGGGCGTCGCGGCCGGCAGGGCGGTCAGTGCGGCGGCGCACAGGGCGAGGGAACACACCGAGCGGGCGGCCCACGACCGCGCGCGGGAAATGGGAGGTCTCATGGTCGGCTCATCCCCTCATCAGGATCGTGCGACGATCATGATCTGACCGTCTGTCATAGAGGAGTCCGCGCGAGGATCACGGTCAAGGACGACACGCCTCCCGTACCCCGCCCCCGACTTCGTACATCTGTCCGTCGAACACGCCCCGACCTGCGGGGCCTTCGGCAACCCCACCGGGCCGAAGACCACCCGAACTGCTTGGGAGAATGCCGTTACACGGGGACCGTTCCGGCGTACGCTGGACCTTTCGTGGGGTGATCGCCCCGGCGCCCCGACCGTGCGCCGGGCGTGCGCCCCCTGTGTGGGGGTGGAACGTGGCACGACAGGACGGCAGGGCGGCCCGCCAGGGCTTCGGCCTCTTCGAACGCGAGGCCGCGCTCGACGCCGCGGAGGAGGCGCTCGACCTCCTCACCGGCCTCGCGCCGGACGAGCTCCCGTCCCCGCCCGTGCACGTGCCCGCCCCGCGCGACCCCCGCGTCGTCCCCCTCCACTCCGCCCGCTCGGCCCCCGACGCCCCGCGCCCCGCCGAACCGCCCGCCGCCCAGGGCGGCGTGCTCGTCTACGCGGCGCCCGCAGGACTCGGCAAGACCACCCTCCTCGCCGAGATCCGCCGTCGCGCCGTCTCCCGCGGCTGCACCGTGCTCTCCGCCCGCGGCGGCGACCAGGAGCAGCGGGTCGCCTTCCACGTCGCCCGCCAGCTCCTCCAGCCCCAGCTCGCCCACGCCTCCGACGCCGAACTCCGCGAACGGCTCGGCTCCTGGTACGACATCGTCGGCCCCGCCCTCGGCCTGCGCGCCGCCACCGCGGGCTCCCCGCCCGACCCCCAGGGCCTGCGCGACGGCCTCGACTGGGTCCTCACCCACCTCGCCGTCCGCCGCGCCCCGCTCGTCGTCGTCCTCGACGACGCCCACTGGGCCGACCCCGAGTCCCTCGGCTGGCTCGCCTCCTTCGCCCCGCGCGCCGACGACCTCCCCATGCTCCTCGTCGTCGCCTACCGGCCCGACGAACTGCCGGAGGAGGGCGCCGAGTTCACCGGCCACCGGTCCGGTCAGCGCCCGCACGGCCTGGCGCCCCTCACCGCCGACGCCGTCGCCCGGCTCGTCCGGGACCGCGTCGGCGCCCACGCCGACGACGAGTTCTGCCGCGACTTCTGGACCGTCACCTCCGGCAACCCCTTCGAGACCGTCGAACTGGCCGCCAAGGTCCGCGACCGGGGCCTCGACCCCACCGCCGACGGCGCCCACGAGCTCCGCGACCTCGCCGCCGCCCTCAAGGGCAGCGGCCTCGTCAACCGCATCGAACGCCTCGGCACCGCCACCATGCGGCTCGCCTGGGCCTGCGCCGTCCTCGGCACCGAGATCTCGCCCTCGCTCGCCGGCGCCCTCGCCGGACTGGGCGACGAGGCGGTCGCCGACTGCGCCGAACGGCTCCGCGAGGCCCGGGTCCTCGCCGACACCGCCACCGGCACCGACGGAACCCTCGAATTCGTCCACCCGCTCGTCGCGAGCACCATCTACCGCGCCATTCCCGACGCCATCCGGGTCGCCTTCCACGGCCAGGCCGCCTGGTGCGTCATCGACGCCGGACACGGCCCGGCCGCCGCGGCCCGCCACCTCCTGGAGACCCACCCCGAGGGCGACGCCTGGGTCGTCACCCAGCTGCGCGCCGCCGCCCGCGAGAACCTCCGCGCGGGCGCCCCCGACGCGGCCCGCCGCCAGCTGGCCCGCGCCCTGCGCGAGCCTCCCACCGCCGACGCGCGGGCCGCCGTCCTCTTCGAGCTCAGCTCCGCCTCGCTCCTCACCGAGCCCGCCACCACGGTCAACCAACTCCGTGCCGCCCTGGAGGAGCCCATCTCCGACGAGTCCCTGCGGCACGGCATCGTCTACCGCCTCTCGCAGGTCCTCGCCCACAGCGACCGCCTCGTCGAGGCCTCCGAGCTGCTCGAACACGAGACCCGGCAGACCACCGACCCGCGCAGCCGCCTCCGCATGCAGGCCGAGCGGTTCATGTGGGACGCGCTCCGCTCCGACGAACCCGAGTCGCCGGCCCGCTCCCGCCGCCTCGCGACCCTCGCCGACCGGCTCACCGGCCGCGACCTCACCGAGCGGTACATCATCGGCCTCCGCGCCTGGGACGCCACCCTGCGCGCCGAACCCGCCGCCGTCGCCCTCCGGCACGCCGAGCGCGCCCTCGAAGGCGGCCTGAGCTGGGCCGACGAGGGCCGCGGCTTCGAGGTCCCGGTCCTCGTCGCCCTCACCCACCTGTACGCCGACCGGCCCGGCCGCGCGGAGGAGCTCTTCGCCGCCGGCACCGCCGAGTTCGAGAAGCAGGGCTGGCGCGGCGCCCACCTCTCCTTCGCGTACACCCTCCTGGGCTACATCCGCTTCCGCCGCGGCCGGCTCATGGAGGCCGAGGACTTCGCCCGCGCCGGGCTCCGCCTCGCCGAGCGCGTCGGCCCCCGCACCCCCGCCCTCTGGTACGCCACCGGCGTCATGATCGAGGTGCTGCTCGCCCGCGGCCGTACGGAGGAGGCCGAGCGGGTCGCCCGCGACCACGACTTCGGCGAGCCGTTCCCGGCCACCGTCACCATCCCCGACTGCGAGACCGTCCACGCCGAGCTGCTGCTCGCCACCGGCCGCGCCGAGGAGGCCGCCGAGGCGCTCGCCGACATCGGGCGCCGCCTGGAGCCGCGCGGCAAGCGCAACCCCTCGTGCAGCCCCTGGCAGCTGTACCTCGCCCTCGCCGAGGCCGCCACGGGCTCCCCGGCCAGGGCGCTCGCCACCGCCGAGAGCGCCGTCGCCCGCGCCCGCCAGTACGGCGCGCCCTCCGCGATCGGCCAGGCGCTCCGGGTGACCGCCGAGGTCACCGACGGCGCGGAGCGGATCAAGCTCCTGGAGGAGTCCGTCGACTGGCTCGACCAGTCCCCGGCCGCGTACGAGCTGGCCCGCTCCCTGGTCGCCCTCGGCGCGGCGCTCCGCAGGACCGAACGCCACGCCGAAGCCGCCGACCATCTGTACCGGGGGCTGGAGACCGCGCAGGACTGCGGCGCCGACGGCCTGGTCGACGAGGCCAGGGCCGAGCTGGCCGCCGCCGGACTGCGCCCGCGCGCTCTGCACACCGCCGACGGCCACTCGCTCACCGCGCGTGAGCGGGCCGCCGCGCGGGCCAGCGTCCGCGGCCTGGACCCGGCCGCCACCCTCGGCATCGACGCCACCGCGGCCGCCCGGCTGCTGTCCGCCGTCTACCGCAAGCTGGGCACCGACCGCTCCGGCCTCGCCCACGCCTTCGGCGACACCGGCGAGCCCCGCACGGAGGCCGAGAAGCCCAAGGCGGCGGACCCGGCCGACTGAGCCCCGCGGCGCCGGGACGGAGGAGCCCGGCGCCGCACCGCGCGCCCGGGCACGTACCATGGCCGTATGTCCTTCCTCCGCCGTCGCAGCGCCACTCCCGCCGGTCCGGACTTCGATGTCCTGGCCATGGATCCGGGGGACTGGCCCGGCAATCTCGGCGCGGGCCTGCTGCCCGCTCCCGACGGTTCCTGTCAGGGTGTCTTCCTGCGCTACGACCTCTTCGGCGGCCGCGGCCCCGCGATGATCATCGGCAACCTCCCCGAGGGCTCCCCGGCCCGGGAGCTCGCCGAGGGCCAGATCCCCTTCGAGGTCGCCCAGCTCCTCGCCGCCCTGGAGAACGACGAGCCGGTCGAGGTGCTCGACACCGAGGACGTCCCCGTCATGCAGGGCGACAACCTCCTCATCGTGCGCCGCCTCAAGCTCTCCGAGAGCCGCATCTCCTGCGTCCAGTTCGACCGCAGCGACAACGTCCTGGTGACGATCGCCAGTTGGGACCGGCCGATCACCGACGACCTCTACGCGCTGCTGAAGCCGCTGCCCGCCGAGCTGTTCCAGCAGGGCTGAGCGGGGAGGGCGGGGGCCGATGAGCGCACGCGTCGACGCCTGGATCTGGGCGGTCCGGCTCACCAAGACCCGCTCCCAGGCCGCCGCGGCCTGCCGGGCGGGCCACGTCAAGGTCAACGGCGAGCGGGCCAAGCCCGCGCAGGCCGTGAAGCCGGGCGACGAGGTCCGGGTGTTCGTGGCGGGCCGTGAGCGGATCGTCGAGGTCAGGGAGCTGCTGACCAAGCGGGTCGGCCCGCCGGTCGCCGCCGAGGCGTACGTGGACAACAGCCCGCCTCCGCCGCCGCGCGAGCACGTCGCCCTCGCCGCCGTCCGCGACCGCGGCGCGGGCCGTCCCACCAAACGCGAGCGCCGCGAACTCGACGATCTGCGCGGCCGCCGCACCTAGTGCGGCCGAGGGCCGCCCCGGAGTGTCCGGGGCGGCCCTCACCCGTGTCAGGACGGGGTGCCGGCGAAGGCGGTCGCCGCGCGGGCCGCCGTGGTGCCGAGGCCGCGCGGCACGGTCCAGTCCGGCTCCGCGGCGGTGGTGCCGGTGCGGTCGCGCAGGAGCGGGGTCCCGGCGCCCGGGCGCACGTCACCGGGGCCGTACCGCCGCACGCTGCGGTGCCAGTGGAGGACGCCCGCGAGCCAGTCCTCCAGCTCCCGAAGCCGCGCCTCGAACACCGCCCGGCCTTCGGCGTCCAGCTCGAAGTGGGCGTACATCAACGGGACTTCACGCTGCTTCAGATGCTCGTACTGGCGCAGCCGGTCGCGCATCAGCTCGTGGACCAGGCGTGCGGCCGTGTCGCGGTCGACGTCGAGGAACTTCTCCACGACGAGCACCCCGTTGTGCAGCTCGCCCTCCACCTCGACCTCCTTCTGGTACGAGAAGAGGTCGTTGACCAGCGCCCCGTAGTCCGCCACCGCGCTCTCCAGGCTGCGGACCGTGCCCGAGCTGTGCAGCTCCGCCGGCAGGGCGTCGCTCCTGCGCAACCTGCCCATCAGCAGGGTGAGTTCGGAGCCGAAGGTGCTGCGGCGCATCTCCACGTAGTCGACCGGGTCGGGCACGCGGTGCTGCGCCTGGTTGTGCAGCTCCCACATCCAGCTCTCCAGCATGAGGTCGAGTGCGGTCCACAGCTCGGCCCGCGCCTCCTGCCCCATCGCCCCGGCGGTCCGCGCCCAGACGTCCGCCAGGGCGCGCTCCAGCGGGTTCGCGGCGAACTCCCGGGCGGAGGCGGGGTCGTCCACCGGCAGGCACGCCTTCAGCCGGGCGGTCTGCGCCCGCGCCCCGGCCAGGTCGCGGGTGCGGCCGAAGACCAGCGGGTAGTAGTCGTCGGCGTAGGTGCCCCAGGTCAGCCAGAGGGTGCTGAGCTCCAGCTCCTCCAGGGTGGCGTCCGGGTCGATGCCCGCCGAGCAGAGGGCCAGGTCGAAGCCCTCCATCAGGTGCCGGTCCCAGACGCCGTCGAGCAGCCCCGTCTCCTCGGCCCAGTCCTCGGAGCGCCGCTTGGCCTCCTGGTGGTGCGGGCTGAGGGAGAGCGGGTAGGGGAGCTCGAAGTCGGGCAGCGGGAGCGGGCCGACGGGCTCGTGGGGCGTGTGCGTGCGGCTGCGCAGCCGTGCCTCGGCGGGCCGGCCGCCGAACAGGCCGCGGATGTCGAAGACCCCGGTGCCGAGCGCGCCGGGGGCCGGGGCGGGGGCGGAGCCGTCCACCATGCCCTCGTTCATGTACCGGCTGGAGCGCATGTGCCACTCGTGGCCGCCCGACTGCCAGTCCTGGAGCCCCTTGGTGTACGCGCCGATCGCCGCGCACTCCAGCGGCGTGAGTCCTTCCTGGACGGCCAGCGCGGGCACTTCGGTGAGCGCGGTGTTCTCGAACTGCTGGACCCGTGAGGTCAGCAGGTCGTTGACGGCCTCGGCGGCCTCCTGGGTGGAGCAGCCGAGGAAGTGCTCCAGGACGAGCACGCCGTTGCTGTTCTCGCCCTCGTCCTCGACCTCGCGCTGGTACGAGAAGAGGTCGTTGCGCAGGTGGACGGCGTCCGAGAAGGAGTCGCGCAGCACCCGCAGGGGCCGGGAGCGGGCGACCCGGTCGGGGACCTCGGCCCCGGCGGCGTACTCCACGAGCCCGGCGGACCAGGGGGCGCCGCCGACCTTGCGCCGCATCTCGATGTATTCGAGGGGGTTGGCGATCCGCCCGTCGTTGATGTTGTCGAGCTCCCACAGGGACTCGTAGAGGAGGGCCTCGGTGGCCTCGGCGAACCGCCGGCGCCAGCCGTCGGACATGGCGGGGACGGTGCGCCGCCACAGGTCGGCGAGGCCCGCCTCGACGGGGTTGGTGGGCTCGGGCATGCCGGTCGCCGGGTCGGCCGGCATGAAGCGGGGGAGCCGGTCGAGGTACTCCTTGCCGGCCGCGCGGTCCTGGGTGCGCTTGAAGACCTCCAGGAAGTGGTCGTCGAAGAAGAAGACCCACGTGTACCAGTCGGTGACGAGGTTCAGCGCGTCCTCGTCGCAGTCGGGGTGGGTGTACGCGCAGAGCAGCGCGTAGTCGTGCGCGTCGAGGTCGGCCGTCTCCCAGACCCCCGAGCCCTCCAGCATGCCCATGGCGCGCGCCCAGTCCCGGGTGTGCGTCCGGGCGGCCTCCACATGGGTATTGAGGCGCGCCGGATACGGGACATAGAAATCCGGCATGACGAAGGGCTGAGGCATGTGCGGGCGGGCCTTTCCGGTGGCGGGGTGCTGTTCCGGCCCAGCCTTACCCCTGCCCCGGCCGCCGAACCCCGGGTCAGGAATAGTCGTATGAGCACAGGAAAGGGTGGCGCCGGAGGGGAACTCCGACGCCACCCCACGTCTTTCGGCCAAGCCTGCTCAGCTCTGTGAAACCCGCACGTCAGCGGCCTTCACGAAGGCGATCCGATGGCCGAACTGGATCTGGTAGTACTCCTCCTGGCCGCGCACCACCCGATGCTTGCTGTTGTCGAACACCGGTGCGTAGTAGTACTCCCCGGGTGTCCTGCCGCCCACCACGTACCGCTGCCCCGCGAGCAGCCGGTACGGCAGCGGCGACACCGCCTGCACCGGAACCCCCGCCGGATACGCCGAGGCCTCCGGATAGGCCCGCCCGTACACCGGCACCTCCGCGAGCCCGTCCCGCGGCGTCAGCACCCGCCCGCGCACGTCCACCGCCGTAGGCGCCGCCTCCGGGTCGTGGAACCACGCCTTCTGCCCCAGGTACCAGATCGCCGTCCAGTCACCGCGGCGCTCCGCCACCGCGTAGCTCTGCCCCGTCGTCGCCCGCGCCCCCGTGTCGTTGACGCCGGTGGTGGAGTCCTGCCCGCCGGGGCGCAGCCCGATGTCCTTCACCAGGGGCGCGTCGGCGCTCGGCGCGGTGTGCAGGCGCACGGCACCGCTGCCGTGCGGCGCGCACGCCTCCCCGGCCACCGCGCACCCCGTGTACACCGGGCGGTTCTCGCCGTACTCCGGGCGGATCGTCACCACGCCCGCCGCCGGACCCGCGCTCGGCGTCAACGGCCGCCCGAGCAGCCGGAAGTAGTGCGCCCAGTCCCAGTACGGCCCCGGGTCGGTGTGCATGCCCCGGATCGACGAGGTCACCGTGCCCGGCACGTTGTCGTGCCCGATGACGTGCTGCCGGTCGAGCGGGATGTCGTACCGCTTCGCCAGGTACCGCACGAGCCGCGCCGAGGACCGGTACATCGCCTCCGTGTACCAGGAGTCCGGGGCCGTCAGGAAGCCCTCGTGCTCAAGGCCCACCGACTTGGCGTTCACGTACCAGTTCCCGGCGTGCCAGCCGACGTCCTTCAGCGGCAGGTGCTGGGCGACGTGGCCGTCCGAGGAGCGGAGCGAGTACTGCCAGGAGACGTACGTCGGGTCCTGCACCAGCTTCAGGGTGACGTCCCAGGTCGCCTCGGTGTCGTGGACCACGATGTAGTCGATCTTCTGCGAGACCGGCCGGTCCGCCTTGTCGTGGTTGCCGTAGTCGCCGTCGCCGAACTCCTCGTACGGCGCCGGGATCCACTCGCACGCCACCGTCGTCGGGCACTCCACCGGGCCGCGTTCCGGCGCGCGCAGCCCGAGCGCCGCCAGCCGGCCCGTGTCCGGCACCACCTCGGGCGCGGCCGCGAGCACGACCCGCTGTCCGCTGTCCGTGACCCGCGTCGCGCCGGTCCTGAGCACGTCGAAGACGTCGTTCGCGTACGCCGCCGCCGTGGCCGAGTCGTCGGCGCCCGAGTACCGCGCCACCGCCGCGTACCAGTCGGCCGGATCGGCGCTCGGCGCGAGACCGGCCTCCCGCTGGGCCGCGGCCAGCAGGGCCGCGCCGCCCTCGATGTTCGCCGCCGACGAGGTCCGCAGCTCCTCCGCGGGGATCCCGGAGAGCGCCGAGGCCCGCTCCAGGGTCCGCAGTCGCGCGGGCAGCTCCTCCGGCGTCGGCAGGGCGGCCTCCGCTCCGGCGCGGGCGGGCCGGGACCCGTCGCCGCGCGGGTCCTCGCCGTCCGCCGAGTGGTGGGGGACGGCACGGGCCAGCGCGGTCGCCGTGTCGGTGAGGTGCATCGGCCCGTAGCCGCCGGTCACACTGGGCGCGCCGGCGTGCCCGTCCCAGCGCGACTGGAGGTACGAGACGGCGAGCAGCACGCCCTCCGGCACGCCGTGGTGCTCGGCCGCCGCCGCGAACCCGCGCTGCAGCGAGTCGGCCACCGGCGCGTCGGCTCCGGCCGGTGGCGCGCCCGACAGGAGGGGGAGCAGCAGGGCGGCGGACCCGGCGAGCGCGAGCGCGCGGCCTCGGGACGCGGAACGGAGCAAGGCAGCCTCCAGGGGCGGGGGTGACACGGGGGCGTGCGGGAACCGAACCCGTACAGGGGTAGCGGCTCCCGGAGCATCCGTCAATCACCCTCCCCCGAAGGCGAGTTCCCACGTCAGCGCGGTCGTGTGGGCCGATCGGGGCGACTTTCGCGCTGTCGGCCCGCCCACCGGCGGCGCGTCGGTGGTCTCGACCAATGAGGGTGCGGAGAACCCGCCCCCGACACGGCGAAGCGCCGCACTCCCGGTGTGTCGGCACCGGGTGCGCGGCGCACACCCCCGTCTCGCGGTGGGGACGCTCAGCGCGTCCCCACCGCCGCGCGCACGGCCCGCCGTGCCATGGCGCAGTCGTCGTGCAGCCGCCTCAGCAGCAGCCGCTGTTCCTCCCCGGGGGCCAGCGTCCCGGAGCCCATCGGCACCGAGCCCGCCGGCGGGGCCTCCTTGATGGTCCGCTGCACGGCCGTCTCGTACGTACGGATCTCCCGCGTCAGCACCAGCATCAGGTTCACCAGGAAGGCGTCCCGGGCGGCCGGGCCCTGCTGCTGTGCCATCTGGCTGATCTGCCGGCGCGCCAGCGGCGCGTCACCGAGCACCGCCCAGAGCGTCGCCAGGTCGTAGCCGGGGAGGTACCAGCCGGCGTGCTCCCAGTCCACGAGGACCGGACCGGCGGGGGAGAGGAGGATGTTGGAGAGCAGGGCGTCACCGTGGCAGAACTGCCCCATGCCCTGCCGGCCGCCGGCGTGCGCCAGGCCGTGCAGCAGCGTCTGCAGGTCGTCGCGGTCGCGGTCGGTGAAGAGCCCCAGCTCGTGGTAGCGGGCGATGCGCGCGCCGTAGTCCAGCGGCGCGTCGAAGGTGCCGGCCGGCGGCCGCCAGGCGTTCAGCCGGGCGATCGCCCCGAGCGCCGCCCGCACGTCGGCCCGCGGCGGGGCCTCCACGGGGTGGCGCGAGAGGGCCGCGGCCCGCCCGGGCATCCGCTCGATCACCAGGACGCCGTTCTCCGGGTCCGCCGCGATCAGCCGCGGCACCCGCACCGGCGGACGGTGGCGTACGAAGGAACGGTAGGAAGCTATTTCGTGCTGGAACCGCTCGACCCACGCGGGGGAGTGGTCCAGTAAACACTTCGCCACCGCCGTCATGCGTCCGGTGGTCCCGACGATCAGGACCGACCGGCCGCTGCGGCGCAGCACCTGCACCGGATTGAACTCCGGGCAGATCCGCTGCACCGAGGCGATGGCGACCTTCAGCTGCGCCCCCTGAGGACCGGAGAGGTCGATCCTGCCGCTGACCCGGGCACCGGGTCCGGTGCCGGTCCCGGCCGCCCAGGACCGTGGACGCACGGCCCGCTGCGCGGGGGCGAGGTACGGTCCGGCGCCGGTCGGCACCAGGCGGGTCCCCGGCCGGGGCGGGGCGGACACGGAGGACGATGCTGTGTACATGGAGGTGACAGATCCCTTCGTGTGCCGACGAATCGCGTGCGTCGCCCCGCCCGCCCCCGGTCCGCACCCTGGGGAATGAGGGCCGGTCGACGGGGCGGGGTGGCGCATACCTACCTGACACCCGCGCGCGGGTGGCGGAACATCGAGCGCACCCTGGCGAACCCTGGCGAATAGTCGCCAGCCCTATGACAGCGGGCTACTGTCAACTCAGCCGAGAACCTGGGGGCTTAGACGTGACAGGACAGACCAACACCCGCCTGGCGGACCTCTTCGGCCTCGCCGGCTGGTCCAAGGGCGAACTCGCGAGACTGGTCAACAGGCAGGCGGCGGCCATGGGCCACCCCCAACTGTCGACCGACACCTCGCGGGTGCGGCGCTGGATCGACAAGGGCGAGACCCCGCGCGATCCCGTACCCCGGGTGCTGGCGGCCCTGTTCACCGAGCGACTCGGTCGTGTCGTGACCATCGAGGACCTCGGGTTCGTACGACGCGGGCGTGCCGGAACGCGGCAGGCCGTCAGGAACAAGGACGAGAACCCTGACGGAATGCCCTGGGCTCCCGACCGTACGGCTGCGGTCCTCACCGAATTCACGGGAATGGACCTCATGCTCAACCGACGCGGCCTGATGGGCGCGGGTATCGCGCTCACCGCCGGCTCCGCACTCAACAGCTCCCTGAACGACTGGCTCAGGACCGAGCCGTCCCGCCCCGCCGCGGCGCCCCGCGCCACCGATCCGTACCACGCCGACCCCGCCGGTTTCGACCGCTACGAGGCCGCTCCCATCGGCTCCGAGGAGATCGAGGCGCTGGAGCAGTCGGTCAAGATCTTCCGCGCCTGGGACGCCTCCCGGGGCGGCGGACTCCAGCGCAAGGCCGTGGTCGGCCAGCTCAACGAGGTCGGCGGCATGCTCGCCTACCGCCACGCCGACCACCTCCAGCGCCGGCTCTGGGACGTGGCCGCCAACCTCGCCGTCCTGGCGGGCTGGATGTCCCACGACGTGGGTCTCGAACCCACCGCCCAGCGGTACTTCCTCATCGCCGCCCACGCGGCCCGCGAGAGCGGCGACCGGCCGCGCGCCGGCGAGGCCCTCTCCCGCGCCGCCCGGCAGATGGTGCACCTGGGCCGCCCCGACGACGCCCTCGACCTGATGGAGCTGGCCAAGTCCGGTGCGGGGGAACGGCTGTTGCCGCGCACCCAGGCGATGTTCCACACCATCGAGGCGTGGGCGCAGGCGTCGATGGGCCGGGGGCAGGCGATGCGCCGCACCCTCGGCGAGGCCGAGGAACTCTTCGTCTCCGACCGGAGCGACGAGACGCCGAGCTGGATGCAGAGCTTCGACGAGGCCGACATGCACGGCATGCAGGCCCTCGCCTACCGCACCCTCGCCGAGCACGACCCGGCGGCGGCGGCCACCGCGCAGCACCACGCCAAGCTGGCCCTGGACCTGCGGCGCGACGGGCACGACCGCTCCAAGCTCTTCGACCACATCTCGATGGCCTCGGCCTGCTTCATCGCCGACGACCCCGAGCAGGCCGACCGCTACGCCCGGCTCGCCCTCATCTCCATGGGCGAGACCTCCTCGCACCGCACCTGGCACCGGCTGCGCGAGATGTACCGGCTCACCGGGCAGTACGCGGGCTACTCGAAGATCGAGGACCTGCGCGCCGAGCTGGAGGTCGAGCTGCCGCGCTCGCCGGAGGCCCCGAGAACGGGCCGGATCTGAGGGCGGGCGGGACCCCGCGCGGCGGTACGCGCACACGCACGCGTGGCGGCACACGCACCGGCACGGATACGAGGGCACACCCGGATCGGGCTCCGGGCGGCCCGGTCGTCAGGAACCGACGCGGACGACCATCAGGCAGGCATCGTCCTCACGGGCCTCCTCGCCGAACTCCTCCAGGACGGACCGCAGGCACTCCTGCGCGTCCCGGGCCTCCCCGAACCGGGGGGCGAGGGCGAGCAGCCGGGCGAGACCGGCCTCGTCACCGACGGCGCCCGGGGTCCGGGTCAGTCCGTCGGTGTGGAGCACGAGCACGTCGCCCGGGAGGAGCCGGGTCTCGGTCTCCTCGTACGCGACCCTCGGCGTCGCCCCCAGGAGGACGCCCTCCGGGCGGCGCAGCGGACGGCCCGTCCCGCCGCGGAACAGCAGCGGGGCGGGGTGTCCGGCCTGCGCCCAGGCGAGGGTCTGCGCCACCGGGTCGTAGCGGCAGCACAGGGCGCTGCCGAGGGCGGGCTGTCCCGAGCTGTCCAGGAGCTGGTTCAGGTGGCCCATCAGGGCGCCGGGCCGGATGCCGGCCACGGCCATGCCGCGCAGCGCGCCGAGCAGCATCGCCATCGAGGACGTCGCCGCCACGCCGTGGCCGGTGAGGTCGCCGACGGTGAGGAGGGCGTCTCCCGAGGGCAGGGTCAGCGCGTCGTACCAGTCGCCGCCGATCAGGTCGGTGGAGGCGGCCGGGAGGTAGTGCCCGGCGACGTCGAGCGGGGCGGGGCCGTCGTGGGCGAAGCGGAGCGAGCCGCGCCAGGGCGGGAGGACCGCCTCCTGGAGCTCGACCGCGACCCGTCGCTCGGTGCGCTCGACGCGGCGGCTGTGCTCCAGGCTGTCCCGGCTCTCCCGGACGGCCCGCTCGCTGCGCCGCAGTTCGCTGACGTCCCTGAGGACGGCCCACATGGACGCGGTGCAGCCGTCGGCGTCGAGCACCGGCTCACCGGTCATGTGCACGGTGCGGACGGCGGCGTCGGTGCGGACGATGCGGAACTCGCCGTCGATCGGCTTCCCGTCGATCAGGCAGTCCGTCACCATGGCCTGCAGCAGCGGCTGGTCCTCGGGCAGCACCATCGTCGGCATCTCGTCCAGGGACATGGGTCCCCGCTCGCGCGCGCGTCCGAAGATCTGGAACAACTCCTCGGACCAGCTCACCTCGTCGGTGAGGAGGTTCCACTCGGCGCTGCCGACGCGGGTGAGGAGCGAGCCGGTGGTGGCGGGGGCCTCGCCGTAGGCGGCGCCGGCGTCGCTCGTGAACGAGTCGTCGAAGACCGAGGCCTCGTCGTCCACGGGCGGAAGGTCCGCCGGGTCGGCCGTCGGCCCGGTCACGGCCGGTGCGCCGTCGCGCAGCTGTCCGAACTGGGCGCTCAGATCGTCGAGTTGATGCATTGCCAGATCGCAGAGCGCGCGCTGCCAGCGCTGCCGGGGGTCGTCGTCGTGGGCTGCCGCGTCCCGGCGGACGGCGTCGACCTCGCCGCGCAGACGGCTCGTCTGCGAGATCAGCGCGTCCACCGCACCCGGCTCGGGAGGCTGGGCGGGACGGTCCGCGAAGAGTGGGGACGGCATGTCGTACTCCGATACAGGCGCGGCGCGGCCCGAATGGAAACAGGGCCAGGGATGACTGTGGCACAGGGCGCGAGTGCCCGTAAGGGGTTTGGCAACACTCGATCCGGTGGTGCTTCTGGCATATGTCAAAGGCCCGGCCGTCGGCGGAGCCGACACCACGGGTTACGGTGCACGTGTGGTGAGCGACGAGGCGAACGGTACGGCGGGCGCGGTGGGTACGGACACGGGGGAGACGGCGGTGGCTTCGGGCACGGCGGTGCTGCTCGCGGCGGCGCCGGCGGGGCGCGGCCGCACCATGGACGCGGCGTCCGTACTGCCCGCGCTCGCGGCGGTGCCGCCCGGAGTCCTGACCGGCACGGCGACCGCGACGCTCGTCGAACTCGCCGACCCCATCGACCCGCAGACCGTCCTCACCCGGCTGCGCGCCGCCGCGCAGAGCCCCGGCCCGCTGGTCGTCTACCTCGCGGGCCAGCTCCACCTGGACCGCCGCCAGCAGCTGCCCCACCTCGCGCTGGCCCGCAGCACGACAGCGGCCCTGCGCTACACGGCCTTCCCGTGGCACTGGCTCGCGGAGGCGGCGGCCGCCGGGCCGACGACGGTCGTGGCGGACCTGGTGGCCGACCCGGAGGCCTGGGCCCGCCTCGCCGCCGCCCCGGACCTCCTGCGCCTGAGCCCGTCCCCGACCCTGTACGCCCGCGTCACCCCGCCCCCGCGCAGGGGCGAACGCGCCACCCCCGACTACCTCCGGGCCTGGGCCGACCAGTGGCGCGCCGGCACCCGCGCCCCCTTCTCCGTCCTGCACGCCGAGGCGGCCGCCGGCACCCAGGCGCCACAGGCGCTGTTCCTGCCGCGGGCGGAGGAGTGGGCACGCGGGGCGGCGCCGACCGGGGCGGTGACCGGGGTGCCCGGCCGGACGCCCGTGCCTGCGGCGGCTCCTGCGGCGGCTCCTGCGGCGGTGCCTGCGTCTGCCCCGGTGCCGGTGCCGGTGCCGGTGCGGGTGCCGGCGTTTGCCGCTGCCCCGGAGCCGGTGCCGGTGTCTGCCCCTGCGCCTGTGTCCGTCCCGGCGCCTGCCCCTGCCCCTGCCCCTGCCCCCGCGCCCGTCCCGGCGCCTGCCCCTGCCCCCGCGCCCGTCCCGGCGACGGCTTCGGGGCCTGAGGCGGGGCCTGTTCCCGTGCCGAAGCCCGCACCTGCTGCGGAATCGGCCCGGATCCCCGTCCCGGCGGGGCTTCCGGCCCTGCCCGAGGGCTACACGGCGGCTCCGCCCGCGCCGGCTTCCCCGGTTGCCGAGGTCCCGCCCCCGGCCACGGTCGTCCCCCCGGCCGAGGACACGGTCCCAGCCGGGGACGGCGCAGCCTCCGCGCCCGCGCCCGCGCCCGCGCCCGCGCCCGAGCCCGAGCCCGAGCCCGAGCCCGAGGCCGAGGCCGAACTGGAGGGGGGACTCGCCTCCGAGGCCCCGTCCGGTCCCGAGGTCGCGCGCGGGCCCGCTCCGGGCGGCGACGCCGGGGCCGGGGCCGAGGAGGCGCCCGGGACCATGAACTTGGTGCCGTCCGGGGGAAGGAGGCAGGCGGGGCCGACGCCGGGGCGGGGCATCCCGCCGATGCCCGCGGCTCCTCCCGCCGTGCCGGCCGGGGCCGTGGATCCGCGGCGGTCCGGGTACGGGCAGGGCGCGCCGGCGGAGCCCGTTCCGCACGATCCGCATCCCGCGATCCTGTCGGCCGCGATGGCCGGACGGCACGCCGAGGCCGCGGAGATGGCGGCCGCGTGGGAGCGGGACGCGCTGCGGCGGTTCGGGCCCCGGTCCGGGGAGGCGGTGCACTGGATGGAGGTCCGGGCGGACCTCGCCCGGCTGGCGGGCGAGCCGGCCCGTAGCTGCGAGCTGTGGCTCGCCGTCGCCGAGGCGCGGCTCGGGCTGCGTCAGCAGCCGGACGACCGGGACGTCGAGGGCGCGGTGGACCGGGCGCACCACCAGTGGGAGCAGATCGCCGATCCGGCCCGCGCCCGGGCGCTCGGCCCGACCCTCCTGGCGCTCCGCCGCCGCGTCCCCGGCCGCCGCCCCGGCGCCCTGGAGGCGCTGCGCCGTCGCATGCACGCCCGCTGACGCGTCTACGACCCGGCCGGGAGCCGCAGCGCGGCGCGGACGAGCGGTACGTCGACCGCGGGGACGGCGAGTTCCCAGGACCGGTCGGCCGCTTCGACGGAGAGCAGACGGAAGGCGCCCCGGTCGACCGCCGGGCTTCCGGGGCCCTCGACCGGGCCCACTCCCCGGACGTGGAACGGGCCGGTCAGCGCGAGGGCCGTGCCGCGCCGACCGGGGAACCGGTAGGGCCGCCACACCACCGGTGCCGCCGCGCCGGGTTCGAGGATCAGCGACCCCTGCCGGAAGCGCCGCCCGTCGCGTACGAACGCGGACACCTCGCGCCCCTCGCCCGAGCGCAGCGCCGCCACGTCGGCTTCGGCGCGGCCCCCGTTCCGTCCCGTGACCGTGTCGAACAGTCTGCCCGGGCTGTGGAGGTGGTCCAGGAACGTCACCGTGCCCGCGGCCCGTCGGATGGTTCGTCGACCCATTCGTCCCCCCGTCGCGTCGGCATCGAGGACAGGCTACCGACGGCGTCGCCGCCGCCCTGGTCGCCCCCTCCCGGCTCCGAAGTCCCCGTCCCTGCAGGAAGGTTCCCCGTGATGTCGCTCGCCCGTGCCCAGCGGTCGCTCGCCGATCCGTCCGTACGTCACCCGTTGTGGCCGCCGTTGACCGCCGGGTGTCCGGTGACGTCGACCGAGGAGGTCGCGTACCCGCTGGAGGTGGAGTACGACTACGACGCCGTGCCGGCGGACCTGTTCGACCGGCCCGTGGCGCACGGCCTGGAGCGGTGGGCGCCGTTGCTGCCGCCGCTGGCCGCGCCGGGGCTCGGGGAGGGGAACACGCCGCTGGTGGAGCTGGCCGACGGGGTGTGGGTCAAGGACGAGTCGCGCAACCCGACGTGGAGCCACAAGGACCGGCTCAACCGGGTGGCTGTGAGCGCCGCCGTCGCCTCCGGCGCGCGGGGGATCGTGGTGTCCTCGTCCGGCAACCACGGCGCGGCCGCCGCCGCATACGCGGCCCGCGCGGGGCTGCCGTGCGCCGTGTTCACCTCGCCGGACGCGCCGCCCGCCGTCGCCTCCCACCTGAGGGCCTACGGCGCGACCGTGCTGACCGTCCCGTACGCCTCCGTACGGCCCCTGATGCGGCGGATCGTCGACGAGCTCGGCTTCCAGTCGGTCAGCAGCGTCACGGACTCCGCGCACACCGGGCATCCCTTCGGCCCGGAGGGGTACAAGACGATCGCGTACGAGATCGCGCTCGCGCTCGGCCGGGCCCCCGCGGCCGTCCATGTGCCCACCGGGTACGGCGAGTTGCTGTTCGGCGTGGCGAAGGGCTTCCAGGAGCTGGTCCGGCTGGGGGTGACGGACGCCGTGCCCCGGATGTACGGCGTCGAGCCGGCCGCCGCCGGCGCCCTCACCGAGGCGCTGCGGTCCGGCCGGCCGGCCGCCCGTGTGCCCGTCGGTCCGACCGCCGCGTACGCCATCGACTGCGAGGTGAACGGTTACCGCGGGGTCCTCGCGATCCAGCGCACCGGCGGTGCCGCCCGCACGGTGACGGAGGATCAGCTCGCCCGGGCCCAGCGGGACCTGGCCGCGCAGGGGCTGTGGTGCGAGGTGTCCGCCGCCGCCGGGCTCGCCGGGCTGCGTGCGCACGGGCCGGACCCGGCGGGCGAGGACGGGCCCGTCGTCTGCGTGGTCACCTCCAGCGGGTACAAGGACGTGGCCACGGGGAGGGCGGCGGTCGCGCCGATGGACGCCGACTGGGAGGCCGTACGCGCCCTGCTGGAGGCGTGACCGTCCGTCAGGAGCCGGCGGCCGCCGCGCGGTGGTACTCCGCCACCGTGTCGAACGCGGCCTTCGGCTCCCACTCCAGCTCGGGGTAGCGGGTGCCCTTCCGGTCCTCGTACACCTTCACCACCCCGTAGCTCGCCAGGTCCAGGTCCGCGCTCGGGTCGCCGTCGGGGCGGTGCACGTGGTCGTGGAGCGCGAAGGTGAAGACGAAGGTCGCGTCGACGCCCGCCGCGTCGAAGACGGCGAGGAGTTCGCGCACGTACGCGGCCTGGCCCGGCTCGTCCCGCTCGTAGGCGCCCTTCAGCCGGACCGGGCCGGTCTCGTCGTACTCGACGACCTCCAGGCCCAGCGCGCCCCGGTCGCCCGCGCCCCGGTAGCAGGCGGCGCCGAACTCGGTGACCGCCACCGGCTTGCCGCCGGCGGCCTCGACCACGCCGCGCACCCCCTCGGCGAAGCCGTCGGCGATCTCCGCCGAGCGGTAGACGTCCACGGAGACGAGGTCGAACGGCGTCCAGTCGACCGCTTCGAGGGGGACGGAGGCGTAGGTGACCGGGCCGCCGAAGCGGGCGCGGACGACCGCAGCGGCCTCGGCGAGGAAGGCGTTCACCCGGGCCCGTGTCCCGCCGAGCGCCGCCCGCAGCGCGTCCGGGCTGCGCAGCAGCGCCACCCGCTCGTCGGTGTCGGCGCCGGGCAGGAACCCCGGGTTCATCAGGCTCAGTTCGGCGCCCGTCACGAAGACGACGTCGGCGCCGCGCCGGCGCAGCCGTTCGGCTCGTTCGGCGCAGTCCGCGAAGAGCTCCAGCATGCCGGCCTCGGTCTCTTCGAGCGGATACGGCGAGAACCAGACCTCCAGGCCCAGGTCGGCCGCGTATCCGGCCGCCAGTTCGATGCGGTCCGGGTCGCCGCCCATCACCCGGACGGCCGTGCAGTGGAGGCCGTCCCGGATGATCTCCAGCTCCCGCCGGACGGTCTCCGGCTCGAAGGCGCGGCGGGCGTTCCGTCCGTGCTTCACGAACCCCGTGTCGTAGCTGATGCCTCTGGCGCGCATGATCCACTCCTGTCCCGAGTCCGGCGACGCAATTAAGGTACGGACCGTACCCTAATTGGAGCGGGTCCCGGCGGGCAAGGAAGATGGGGAGGTACGGCTCGTACCGGAGAAGGGGTGACCATGGCGCACGACGCGGCAGCGGGGGAGCGGCGGACGGAGCCCGGGCGGACCCGGCGGCGGGGAGCCGCCCTGGAGGACGCGATCCTCGACGCCGCCGCCCGAGAGCTCGCCGAGTCCGGCTTCGCGGGCATGACCATGGACAAGGTCGCCGCCCGCGCGGGCACCAACAAGAACGCCCTCTACCGGCGCTGGCCCCACCGCCTGGCCCTCGGCACCGCCGCGTACAAGCGGCTCGCCACCACCGCGCCCGTCCCCGACACCGGCACCCTCCGCGGCGACGCCCTGGAGCTGCTGCGGCAGGCCAACCGGCACTGGAGCTCACCGCTCGGCGCCGTCCTGCGGGAGCTGCTCGCCGCGGCCGGCGGCGCCGGCGAGTTCCTCGCCGGGCTCCAGGACCACTCCGGCGAGGCCGCCGCCGCCCCGTGGCTCACCGTCCTCGGCCGGGCCGTCGCCCGCGGCGAGGCCGCCCCGGAAGCCCTGCACCCCCGGGTCGCCACCGTCCCCGTCGTCCTGCTGCGCAACGAGTTCGTGGTGCGGGGCGTGCCCAGCGCCCCCGACGAGGTCCTCGTCGAGATCGTCGACGAGGTCTACCTCCCGCTGGTCCGCGGCCGCGGCGCCGGACCGGACGGGGGCCGGCCCACCCCTCGTGCTGGGATGATCTGACGTATGACCCTCTCGCCTCCCCGACACCCGGCCGCCGCTCTGCGCACCGAGCGGCTGGAGCTGCGGCCCGTGCGGAGCGCGGACGTCCCCGCCGTGACCCGCCTCTGGACCGACCCGGAGGTGCGGCGCCACCTCGGCGGGCCGGTCATCGAATCCGTCGTACGGATCCGGCAGCGGCGGATCGTCGGCGCGCCGGGCTGCCACGCCGTGGTGCGGGCCGAGGACGGCGTGCTGCTCGGCCTCGTCACCGTGGAGGCGGCCGGCCGCGGGGGCGAGACCGAGGTCTCGTACCAGTTCCTGCCCGAACACTGGGGGAGCGGCTACGCCCGCGAGGCGGTGGCCGCGGCCGTCGCCCGCGCCCTGGAGACCGCGCCGAGCGTCGTCGCCGTCACCCAGGAGGAGAACCACCGCTCCCGCCGCCTCCTGGAGGCCGTGGGTCTGGAGCACGCCGACTCCTTCGTGGAGTGGGACGCCCGCCAGGTCCTCTACCGCCGCCGCGCCTGAGCGTCCCTAGGCGGGCCCGCCGCCCTCCGCCAGCCGGGTCACCGCGCGTGCGACGCGGGCCGCGCGGGTCTTCGGCGTCCTGGCCTGCCACAGGCCGAGGATCACCAGGTAGCGGTCCGTCTTCCCCAGGCCCTCGAAGGCGCGGGCCGCCTCCGGGCGGGCCGCCAGGGCCTCGGCCAGGTCGTCGGGGACCGTCGCGTCCTTCTGGGAGGGGTACGCCGCCGCCCACCGGCCGTCCGCCCGCGCCGCCCGCACCTCCGCGAGGCCCGGCTCGCGCATCCGGCCGGCGGCGAGCAGGTGCTCGACCTGGCGGACGTTGACCTGGGACCAGAGGCTGCGCGCTCGGCGCGGGGTGATCTTCTGGAGGTACGAGCGCTCGTCGCGGGCCTTGCGCTTGCCGGTGATCCAGCCGTACGCCAGCGTCGCGTCGAGGATCTCGTCGGCCGTCGGCGAGGGCAGGCCGCCGCCCTTGCGGCCGAGGAGCAGCCAGATGCCCGCCGTGTCGCCGTGGTGCCCCGCCAGCCACTCCTCCAGCTCGCCGCCGCCGTCGAAGGCGAGGACCTCCAGCCCTTCGTCCGTGCCGACCGACTCCACGCCGTCCCCTTGCCTCGTGTTCCCCCGCGTCTCGCACAAGATATTGACACTGGTCGGAGATCGGCCGTAACTTGCGTGCAACGTCGTACTAACGCGCGTTACTAAAGCGCGTAACCAATCAGTTCCGGCCGGGGGGCCGGGAACGTCGGGGAGGGGTCACCGTGGCGGTCGGCAGCGGACGCAGCGTCACCATGAGCGATGTGGCCCGGCGGGCCGGCGTCTCGCGCACCGCCGTGTCCTTCGTCCTGAACGACCGGCCGGGCGCGGCGATCCCGGACGAGACCCGGCGCCGGATCCTCGCCGCCATCGAGGAGCTCGGCTACCGGCCCAACGCGGGTGCCCGCGCGCTCGCCGCCCAGCGCAGCGAGTGGTACGGCCTGATCACCGAGATCGTCACCGCCCCCTTCGCGGTCGACGTCATCAAGGGCGCCCAGGACCGCGCCTGGCTCGACCGCAAGTTCCTGCTGATCGCCGCCAGCGAGGGCGACCCGGCCCAGGAGGCCGCCGCCCTCGACAAACTCCTGGAGCAGCGGGTGGAGGGACTGCTCTACGCCACGACCTGGCACCGCGCCGTCACCCTCCCGCGCGCCGCCCGCGAGGTCCCCACGGTCCTCGTGAACTGCTACGACGCCGAGGGCGAGCTGCCCTCCGTGGTGCCCGACGAGATCACCGGCGGCCATCGCGCCGCCCGGCACCTCGTCGACGCCGGCCACGCGCGCATCGGCCTGATCAACCTCGACCCCGCCATCCCGGCCGCCGTCGGTCGCCGCGAGGGGTACGAGCGGGCACTGCGCGAGGCCGGTCTCCCGCTCGACCCCGCGCTGGTCGTCTCCGGCCACGCGACCGCCGACGGCGGCTATGCCGCCGCCTGTGAACTGCTCGACCGCGCCGACCGGCCCACCGCGCTCTTCTGCGCCAACGACCGGATGGCGATGGGCGCGTACGACGCCATCAAGGAACGCGGGCTGCGCATCCCGGACGACGTGGCCGTGGTGGGCTACGACAACCAGGAACTCATCGCCGCCTATCTGCGGCCCAAGCTGACCACCCTCGCCCTCCCCTTCGAGGAGATGGGCGCCAGGGGCGTGGAGATGCTCGCCGCCCTCGCAGCGGGACAGCCGCTCGCCACCCGCAGGGTGACGGTCGACTGCCCGCTGCTCGAACGCTCGTCGGTCTGACCGCGAATCAGCTCCGCCGAGTCATCTCGTCCCGTCTTCGTCTGGTGTGTTGAAGAGAGGAAAGAGCCACCATTATGACACCCTCCCCCGTCCGTGGTCGGTCTTCCGCAAGGACTTCCGCAAGGTTCCGCCCCGCCCTGCTCGCGGCAGGCGCCGCGACCGCCCTCCTGCTGACCGGCTGTTCCGGCGGCGCCGGCGCCACCGGCGCCCAGGGCTCCCCGGACACGCGGCTGCTCACGATCCCCCGCGAGGACATGGGCACCTTCACCCGGAACTTCAATCCGTACTCGCCCAAGGCCGCGCCGATGACCCGCGAGGCGGTCTACGAGCCGCTGATGATCCACAACCCGGCGGACGGCAAGGACACCCCCTGGCTCGCCACCTCCTGGACCCGGGCCGCCGACGGCAGGTCCGTCACCTTCGCGCTGCGCGAGGGCGTGAAGTGGTCCGACGGCGTGCCGTTCACCGCCGAGGACGTCGTCCACACCTTCGCGCTCCAGAAGAAGCTCCTGGGCGGCTTCGACTACCTGACGAAGGTCACCGCCGACACCCCGGCGAAGGTCACCTTCCACTTCTCCAAGCCCTTCTCGCCCGCCCTGTACGAGATCGGCGGCCACTTCGTCACGCCGAAGCACATCTGGTCGAAGATCGCCGACCCGGCGAAGGACGTGAACGCCACCCCGGTCGGCACCGGTCCCTACACGCGGGTCGCCGCCTTCCAGGCCCAGTCGTTCGAGCTGCGGAAGAACCCCTCGTACTGGCAGCCCGCGAAGCAGCGGATCGCCGGCATCCGGATGCTCGCCTTCTCCGGCAACGACAGCGCCAACCTCGCCTTCACCAACGGCGAGGTCGACTGGACGCAGTCCTTCGTCCCGGAGATCGAGAAGTCCTTCGTCGCGAAGGACCCGGAGCACAACCACTACTGGTTCCCCACCACCGGCGCGATGATCAACTGGCAGCTCAACACCGCCAGGGCCCCCTTCGACGACCCCGCCCTCCGCAAGGCGCTCAGCCGCGCCGTCGACCGGGCGAAGATCGCCAAGGTCGCCATGAACGGCTACACCGAGCCCGCCGACTGCACCGGCCTCTCGAACGGCTACGACGCCTGGCGCGACGCCGCCGTCGCCGCCTCCTGCGACTGGACGGCGTACGACCCGAAGGCCGCCGCCTCCGCCCTCGACGCCGCCGGGTACACGCTCGACGGCGGCAAGCGGACCCGGAAGGACGGCACGCAGCTCACCCTCGACATCTCCGTCGGCTCCGCCTCCTCCGACTGGATCTCGGTCGCCAACATCATCAAGCAGAACCTCGCCGAGGTCGGCGTCACCGCCACCGTGAAGTCGCCCGACTGGTCCGCCGTCGTCTCCTCCTACGAGGACGGCTCCTTCGACAGCGGCATCGTCTGGAGCGGCAACGGCGCCACCCCGTACGAGTTCTACCGGGGCGCCATGGCGAGGACGACCGTCAAGCCGGTCGGCGAGAAGGCCACCGAGAACTACCACCGCTTCGGCGACCCGAAGGCGGACGCCCTCATCGACGCCTTCGCCGCCGGCGACGCCGCCACCCAGAAGGCCAAGGCCGCCGAGCTGCAGCGGCTGTTCGCGGCCGACGCCCCCGTCGTCCCGCTCTTCCCCGGGCCCGAGTGGGGCGCGTACACCGACAGCCGCTTCACCGGCTGGCCGTCGGAGGAGAACCCGTACGCGACGCTCTCCAACCGGTCCGTGACCACCGTCCTGGTGCTCACCTCCCTCCAGCCCGTCACGGGCAAGTAAGCCCGCGGGGGCGGCCGTCCGCCCCTCGGCCCGCCCGCACGGCCGGGTGGCCGCCCCCGCCCCGTACCTCACCAGGGAGGAACGAGCAGTGCGTCTCGTCCTGCGCAACCTGGGGTTCTATCTCCTCGCCTTCTGGGCCTCCGTCACCCTGAACTTCCTGCTGCCGCGCCTCATGCCCGGAGACCCCGTCTCCCGCATGTTCGCCCAGGCCCAGGGGACGATGGGGCCCGAGCAGATAGCCCAGCTCCACAAACTCTTCGGTCTCGACGAACGGCCCCTGTGGCGCCAGTACGCCGACTACCTCCACCAGGTCTCCACCGGCGACCTCGGCATCTCGATCTCCCGCTTCCCGACCCCCGTCTCCGAGGTCATCGGCTCCCAGATCGGGTGGACCCTCCTCCTCGGCGGCACCGCCCTCGTGGTCGCCGCGGTCGTCGGCAACCTCCTCGGGGTGCTGGCCGCCTGGCGGCGCGGCGGGATCCTCGACTCCGCGTTCCCGCCCTTGCTGATCTTCGTGGGCTCGTTCCCGTACTTCTGGCTGGCGATGGGCGCCCTGTACCTCTTCGGCGTCACCCTCGGCTGGTTCCCGCTGCGGCACGCGTACGACGCCGGGCTCGTCCCCGGCCTCGACGCCGCCTTCCTCGGCAACGTCGCCACCCACCTCGTGCTGCCCGCCCTCACCATCGTGCTGGTCTCCGTCGGCGGCTGGATGCTCGGCATGCGCAACACGATGATCGCCACCACCGCCGAGGACTACATCACCATGGCCGAGGCGAAGGGACTCAGCCCCTCCCGGATCATGTTCCGGTACGCGGCCCGCAACGCGCTCCTGCCCTCCGTCACCAACTTCGGCATGGCGCTCGGCTTCATGGTCGGCGGAGCCCTCCTCACCGAGGTCGTCTTCGCCTACCCCGGCATCGGCTACCAGCTCCTCAACTCCGTCCAGGCCCTCGACTACCCGCTGATGCAGGGCATCTTCCTCACCATCACCGCGGCCGTCCTGCTCGCCAACTTCGTCGTCGACCTCGTCCACGTCCGCCTCGACCCGCGCGTCCGCGTCCGCTGAGGAAGGAGCCGCCACCATGTCCGCCCTCGCCACCCGGGACGCCGCCGTGCCCACCGCCCCCACCGGCGCCCCGGCGCCCGCCCGCCGGCCGGCCCGTCGGAGCCTGCTCCGCCGGATCCTCGCCGACCGCAAGGCCCGCACCGGGCTCGTCCTCCTCGCCGGCTTCGCCCTCCTCGGGCTGCTCGCCCCCGTCCTCGCCCCCGGCGACCCGTCGCTCATCGGCGAATCCGGCGCCACCCCGCCCTCCGCCGGCCACTGGCTCGGCACCACCGCCAAGGGCCAGGACGTCCTCGCCCTCACCCTGTGGGGCACCCGCACGTCGATGCTGGTCGGCTTCACCGTGGGGCTCGCCGCCACCCTCGTCGCCCTCCTCGTCGGCCTGGCCTCCGCCTACCTCGGCCGGCTCGTCGACGACGTCCTCACCCTCGTCACCAACGTCTTCCTGCTGCTGCCCGGGCTGCCGCTGCTCGTCATCCTCGCGGCCTTCCTGCCGCCCGGCACGACCACCGTCGTCCTCGTCCTCACCGTCACCGGCTGGGCCGGCTCCGCCCGGGTGCTGCGCGCCCAGGCCGCCTCCATCCGAGGCAAGGACTTCGTGGCCGCCGCCGTCGTCACCGGCGAACGCCCGCTGCGGATCATGTTCCGGGAGATCCTCCCCAACATGGCCTCCGTGGTGATGACCACCGTCCTCGGCTGCGTCATCTTCGGCATCGGCGCCCAGGCCGGCCTCGAATTCCTCGGCCTCGGCGACTCCTCCGTCGTCAGCTGGGGCACCAACCTCTACTGGGCCGGCAACGACGGCGCCCTCATGACCGGCGCCTGGTGGGCCTTCGTCCCCTCCGGCCTCTGCATCGCCCTCGTCGCCTTCGCCCTCGCCCTCGTCAACTACGCCGTCGACGAGATCACCGACCCGCGCCTGCGGTCCCGGCGCCGGTCCCGCCGGAAGGAGCGGAAGTGAACGTCCTCGACGTCCAGAACCTGCGGGTCGAGTACCGGAGCGAGGGCCGCACCGTCGTCGGCGCCGACGACGTCTCCTTCACCATCGGCCCCGGCGAGGTCTTCGGCCTCGCCGGAGAGTCCGGCTGCGGCAAGTCCACCCTCGCCAACGCCGTCATGCGGCTCCTCAAGGAACCCGCCGAGATCACCGCCGGCCGCGTCCTCTTCCAGGGCCGCGACGTCCTCGCCATGGACGAGCGGGAGCTGCGCGCCTTCCGCTGGCGCGAGATCGCCATGGTCTTCCAGTCCGCGATGAACTCCCTCAACCCCGTCCTCACCGTCGGAGAACAGATCGCCGACATCTTCACCACCCACGAGAAGCTGCGGAAGAAGGCCGCCCTTGACCGCGCCGGCGAGCTCCTCGGCCTCGTCGGCATCGACCCCGGCCGGCTGCGCGCCTACCCGCACCAGCTCTCCGGCGGCATGCGCCAGCGCGTCGTCATCGCCATGGCCGTCGCCCTGCGCCCCAAGCTCCTCATCATGGACGAGCCGACGACCGCCCTCGACGTCGTCGTGCAGCAGGAGATCATGGCCCAGATCGCCGAACTCCAGCGCGAGCTCGGCTTCTCCGTCCTCTTCATCACCCACGACATGTCGCTCATGGTCGAGATGTCGCACCGCATGGGCGTCATGTACGGCGGCCGGATCGTCGAACTCGCCCCCGCCCGCGACCTCTTCGCCCACCCCCGGCACCCCTACACCGAGGCGCTGATGCGCGCCTTCCCGCCGCTCACCGGCCCCCGCGCCACCCTCACCGGCCTCTTCGACGCCCCGCGCACCGCCGACAGCTGCGGCTTCCACCTCACCTGCCCCGCCGACCGCTCCGACTGCTCCGGGAACATCCCGGACCTGCGCGAGCTCGCCCCCGGCCACTGGGCCGCCCTCACCGAAGGCGCCACCGCATGACACTCCTCCGGATCCGGGGCCTCACCAAGGACTTCCAGGTCGGCTCCGTCTTCTCCCGCCGCCGCGTCCGCGCCGTCGACGGCGTCGACCTCGACCTCGACAAGGGCCGCATCACCGCCCTCGTCGGCGAGTCCGGCAGCGGCAAGTCCACCATCGCCCGCTGCGTCGCCCGCCTCGAACGGCCCACCGCCGGACAGCTCCTCCTCGACGGCGAGGACGTCCTGCGCACCGAACGCCGCCGGGCGAGCCGGGCCTACCGGGGCTCCGTCCAGATGGTCTTCCAGGACCCCTTCGGCTCCCTCAACCCCGTCCACCGCGTCGACCACTTCCTCACCCGCGCCCTCGTCCTCCACGGCCACCCCGCCGACCGGGGCCGGCTCGCCGAGCTGATGGCCGAGGTCGGCCTCCCCGCCGACCACCTCGACGCCCACCCGCACGAACTCTCCGGCGGACAGCGCCAGCGGGTCGCCATCGCCCGCGCGCTCGCCGTCGGCCCGCGCGTCCTCCTCGCCGACGAACCCACCTCGATGCTCGACGTCTCCGTCCGCGTCGGCGTCCTCAACCTGATGCGCCGGCTCCGCGACGAACGCGAGCTGTCCATGCTGTACATCACCCACGACCTGGGCTCCGCGCGCTACCTCGCCGACACCACCGCCGTCATGTTCGCCGGCGAACTCGTCGAGGGCGGCGACGCGCTCGCCGTCATGGACGCCCCCGCCCACCCCTACACCCGGCTGCTGCTCTCCGCCGTCCCCGACCCCGACCGGCGCACCGGCTACGACAAGGCCGAACGCGCCCGGCTGCGGGCCGCGGTGCTCGACCCCGCGTCGTGCCCGTACGACGACGGAACCTGCAGCGCCACCACCCCCGTACGCCACGTCGTCGGCGAGGCGAGCGAAGCGAGATGGGGGTCCCCCCGGACGAAGTCTGGGGGAGGACAGCCGCACTGGGTGCGCTGCCACCTCTACGCCCCCGCCCGCGAACTCGCCCACCGCGTCCTGACGGGCACGGACACCCCGGAAGCCGAGACCACCGCCGCATGACCCACGACCTGATCACCGCGCCGCAGCCGCTCGCGGAGGACCTCGCCGAGCGCGCCTTCCGCGACCCGCACCGCCCCCGCTACCACTTCACCGCGCCCGGCGGCTGGCTCAACGACCCCAACGGGCTCACCCACCGGGACGGCGTCTATCACCTCTTCTACCAGTACAACCCGCTCGCCCCCGCCCACCACCGCATCCACTGGGGCCACGCCACCTCCACCGACCTCGTCACCTGGACCGACGAGCCCGTCGCCCTCGTCCCCGGCACCACCGGCCCCGACCGCGACGGTTGCTGGTCCGGCGTCCTCGTCGACGACGGCGGCGTCCCCACCCTCGTCTACTCGGGCCGCCACGGCGACCGCGAACTGCCCTGCGTCGCCACCGGCACCCCCGACCTCCGCCACTGGACCAAGGACCCCGGCAACCCGGTGATCGCCGCCCCGCCGGAGGGCCTGGACCTCACCGCCTACCGCGACCACTGCGTCTGGAAGGAGGACGGCCGCTGGCGCCAGCTCATCGGCGCCGGCCTCCGCGGGCAGGGCGGCACCGCCCTCCTGTACGACTCCGAGGACCTGCGCACCTGGCGGTACGTCGGCCCCCTCCTCACCGGCGACGCGAGCACCGGCCGCTCCGGCGACCCCGACTGGACCGGCACCATGTGGGAGTGCGTCGACCTCTTCCGCGTGGAGGGCACGGACGTCCTCGCCTTCTCCGCCTGGGACGAGGGCACCACCCACCACCCGCTGTACTGGACCGGACGGTACGAGGGCGACCGCTTCACCCCCACCGCCCTGCACCGGCTCGACTACGGGCAGAACCACTTCTACGCCCCCCAGTCGACCCGCGACGCCGACGGCCGCCGCATCCTCCTCGGCTGGCTCCAGGAGGGCCGCGGCGAGGACGCCACCGCCCGCGCCGGCTGGTCGGGCGTCATGTCCCTGCCCCGCCTCGTCACCCTCGGCGCCGACGGCGCCCTCCACCAGGCCCCCGTCCCCGAACTGGCCCGGCTCCGCCGCGACCACGTCGCCGTCGGCCCCTTCGTCCCGGGCCCCGGCCCCGAGGCGGCCCTGGACGCGATCCGGGGCGACCGGCTCGACCTGGAGGCCACCCTGCGCCTCGCCCCGGGCGCCGTCGTACGCCTCGGGGTCCGGGAGACCCCCGACGGCGCCGAACGGACCGTCGTCGAACTCGCCCGGGAGACCACCGCCCCGACCGCCACCCTGCGGCTGCGCCGCGAGGCGAGCAGCCTCGACCCGGACACCGACACCACCCCCCGCTCCGGCGAGGTGCCCCTCGCCGCGGACGGCACCGTCGAACTCCGCGTCCTCGTCGACCACTCGGCCCTGGAGGTCTTCGCCGGCGGCCGCGCCCTCGCCTCCCGCGTCTACCCGACCCGCCCCGACGAGGCCGTCGGCGTCTCCCTGACCGCCTCCGGCGAGGCCCGCGTCCACCGCCTGGACGCCTGGCACATGGCCCCGGTCTTCACCGCGCCCCGCGCCCTCTGGCCCTGACGGGCCCCACCCCGGGAGCGCGCGGCCGCCCGCGCCGCGCGCTCCCCGTCCTGTCGTCCTCACGCGCCACCCACCGCCGAGGAGGCCCCCATGAACCCCGCCCCTTCCCCCGCCACCCCCTCCCGGCGGGCCGTGCTCGCCGCCGGGACGCTCGCCGCGCTGCCGCTCGCGCTGACCGCCGCCCCCGCCGCCCGAGCCGTGCCGCCCGCCCGTCGCAAGCGGGCCGCGCCCGCCGGCGCGGTGACCTCGCCCGTACCCGACCCCCTCGCGCACCGGGGGAGTTGGCAGCGCACGGCCGACGGAGGGCAGCGGGCCGCGGCTCCGGCCGGAGCCGCCGCGCTCGCGGTCACCGAACACCGGACCGCCGCCCGCGCCGGCCTCGCCGTCCGCGTCACCGCCGACCCGGCCACGCCGGACGCCCGCGGCGGACTCGTCCTGCGGGCCGCCTCCGACGGCTCCAGCGGATACGCCGTCACCCTGGAACCCGCCCACGGGCGGGTCCGCCTCGTGGACCTCGCCGACGGGAGCGTCCTCGCCACCGGCGCCGCAGGCCCGGGCGAACTCCTGGAGGTCACCACCGACGGGCCCGTCCTCACCGTCCACGTCGACGGCCGGACCGCCCTGGCGGCGACCGACCACCGGCACCGCGCCGGGCACACCGGCCTGTACGCCGACTCCGGCACCGTGCTGTTCGGCCCGCCCCGGTCCTGGACCGTCACCACCGACCTCACCGGCTGGACCGGCGACCCCGGCTGGACGCCCACCCCGCTCGGCCTCGCAGCCGACGCCCCCGCCGGCACCAACCTCCGCGCCCTCTCCGCCGAGGAGGCCTACGACACCTCCCTCCAAGCCGACCTCGTCGTCCACGACCCGTACGCGGTCGCCGCCCTCCTGGTCCGCGCCGACGCCGCCGGCAGCCGCGGCTACGCCGTCGAAGTCGACCCGAACCAGGGGAGGTTGCGCCTCTACCGCGTCGACGGGAACGCCACCCTCGCCACCCACGCCGTGCCGGTGCTCCCCGGCACCGTCCACCGGCTCCGGGTCGAGGCCGAGGGCCGCCGGCTGCGCGTCCACTGGCAGAGCGACTTCCTCCGCCCCGACGGCTACGCCCCCGTCATCGACACCGAGGACCCGGCGCCCGACCCCCACCTCTCCGGCCGGCACGGCCTGGTGGCCTACAACGGCCGGGTGTCCTACGAGAACGTCACCGCCCCCTCCGGCGGTGAACTCCCGCACGGCACCACGGAGTCGGGAACCTGGACCCGCGACCTCGCGGGGCTCCGCGGCCACGACGGCGTCCGCACCGCCCCCGCCCCCGACGGACCCGGCCTCGTCGTCTCCGCGGACGTCCGCCTCGCCGGCGCCCGCGCCGCCGGCCTCCTCGTCCGCGGCCACGCCGTCCTCCTCGACCGGCAGGCGGGCGCCGTCCGGCTCCTCGACCACGCCCGCGGCACCCTCCTCGCCACCGCCCCGCCGCCGATCAGACCGCTGCGGGACGGGGACCTGGTACGACTCGAAGTCCACCTCGTGGACGGGGAGTTCACCGTGTACGCCGACGGGGTCGGAGTCCTCGCCGCCCCGGCCGTCACCGGCGGCACCACCGTGGGACTCGTCGCCGACGGCGGCACCGCGTACTTCCGGGAGGTGTACGCCGACGACGTCCGCGACCACTTCACGGAGCCCTACCGGCCCTCCTACCACCACGCGAAGCGCGCCGGCTCCGCCTGCGACCCCAACGGCCTCGTGTGGTTCGACGGCGAGTACCACCTCTTCCACCAGGACCAGGGGCAGTGGGCGCACGCCGTCTCCACCGACCTGCTGCACTGGCGGGCCCTGCCGCTCGCCCTGGAGTGGAACGCGTACGGCCACTGCTGGTCCGGCTCCGCCGTCGCCGACCTCCACGACGACTCCGGGCTCTTCGGCGGCGGCCCCGGCCTCATCGCCTACTACACGAGCTTCCACCCCGACCGGACCGGCGGCAACCAGTCCGTGCGGGCCGCCTACAGCACCGACCGGGGCCGCTCCTGGCAGACGTACGGCGGCCCCGAACCCCTCGTCGGCAACCCCGGCGGACCCGACGGCGGCTGGGACTTCCGCGACCCGAAGGTGCTCCGCGACGAGGCCCGGGACCAGTGGGTGATGGTCGTCTCCGGCGGCGACCACGTCCGCTTCCTCACCTCCCGCGACCTCCTCCACTGGACCCACGTCAGCTCCTTCGGCTACGGCCCCTGGGTCACCGGCGGCGTCTGGGAGTGCCCCGACCTCTTCCCGCTCCCCGTCGACGGCGACCCCGCCCGCACCGCCTGGGTCCTCACGCTCTCCACGGGAGCCGTCCGCGCCACCGACGGCTCCGCCGCCGTCCACCTCACCGGCACCTGGGACGGCGCCTCCTTCACCCCCGACCAGGCCCCCGGCGGCTGGCTGCGCAGCGACCACGGACGCGACTTCTACGCCGCCATCACCTACGACAACACCCCCGACGCGCGCCGGATATGGCTCGGCTGGACCACGAACTGGGACTACCCCTTCAGCGCCCCCACCGGCCGCTGGCAGGGCCAGCACAGCGTCCCCCGGGAACTCTCCCTCGCCTCCGGACCCGCCGGCCACCCCGTACTGCGGCAGCGGCCCGTCGCCGAACTCGCCGCCCTGCGCACCGGATCCACCGTCCGCACCGGCCTCACCGCCGGACCCGGACTCCCCGACCCCTGCGCGGGCCTCTCCGGGACCGCGTACGAGATCGAGGCCGAGCTCGCCTTCCCCGCCGCCGGATCCGCCACCGACTGCGCCTTCCTGCTGCGGGCGAAGGACGGGCGGGCCGTCCGCGTCGGATACGAACCGGGGCGCGGCCGCCTGTACGTCGACCGCACCGACTCCGGACGCACCGACTTCACCCGCTGGTTCGCCGGCCGCTCCGAGGCGCCCCTCGGGACGGTGCCCACCGGGGACGGCGGGCGTGCCGTGCGGCTGCGGATCCTCGTCGACTCCTCCTCCGTGGAGGTGTTCGGCGGCGACGGCGAGGCCGTCCTCACCAGCCTGGTGCTGCCCGATCCGGACGCGGACGGGCTCTCCTTCACCGCCGAGGGCGGCACCGTCCGGATCGTCACCCTCGCCCACCACGCCCTCGGCTCCACCGTCCGGCTCGGCGGCGCCCCCGGGCGCGCCCTGCCTCCGGCACCGCCGCAGGGGGAGTTCCGCACCGACCTCGGCACCCCCACCGTGCTGCCCGCCGGTCGCTGGGAGCCCACCGGCGCCGGCCTGACCTGCGTCTTCGACCGCGACAGCGACGCCCTCTCCACCCGCCGCTTCGCCGATCTGGAACTCACCACGCTGCTGCGGCTCGGCGGCAGCGACGGGGTGCGCGGGGCCGCGTCCCTGCTGTGGCGGGCCTCGGCGGACGGCGCCGACGGGTACGTCCTCAACGTCGACCCCGACCTGCGGGCCGTCCGCCTGGCCGTCCGCCGCGCCGGCGCCTTCGACGACGCGGCCGTCCTCGCCCGGGTGCCGCTGCTCGTGCGTCACGGCGTCACGTACCACCTGCGGATCGTCCACGAGGGCACCCGGATCCAGGTCTTCCTCGACGGGCACGGGATCATCGACCTGACCGACCCCGACGCCACGTACGCCTCCGGGCACGTCGGCCTGAACGTCTTCGGCGGCCGGGCAGGCCACCAGGACACCTACGCCAAGGAGCTGTGAGACACGATGTCCTTCCTGGTGATCGGCGAGTGCGTCGCCGACATCGTCCGCGACCCCGGCGCCGCCGACGTCGTCCACCCCGGCGGCAGCCCCGCCAACGTCGCCTACGGCCTCGCCAGGCTCGGCCGCGCCACCACCCTGCTCACCCAGCTCGCGGACGACCCCTCCGGGCGGCTCATCGCCGCGCACCTCGCCGGCGCCGGGGTGCGGCTCGCCCTCGGCGGCGCCCCCGCACGCACCCCGTCGGCCGTCGTCTCCCTCGACGGACGGGGGCAGGCGACGTACGCCTTCGACATCGCCTGGACCCTGGGCGCCGAGGAGCCGCCCGCGACCCCGGAGCCGGTGCGGCACGTGCACCTCGGCTCGATCGCGGCCGTCACCGACCCCGGCGCCGCCACCGTCCTCGCCCTGACGGGACGGCTCCGGCCCACCGCCACCGTCAGCTACGACCCGAACGTGCGGCCCGCCCTGATGGGGGAGCACACGGCGGCCGTGGCCCGGGTCGAGCGGTGCGTCGCCCTCGCCGACGTGGTGAAGGCGAGCGACGAGGACCTGGCCTGGCTCCACCCGGGCGAGCGGCCGGAGACCGTGGCCGCGCGGTGGCTGGAGCTGGGGCCGTCCGTCGTCCTCGTCACCCGGGGCGGGGACGGGGCGGTGGCCGTGACACGGGAGCACACGGTGGCCGCCGCGGCGCCGCCCGTCTCCGTCGTCGACACGGTCGGCGCGGGCGACTCCTTCATGTCGGCCGTCCTCGACGCCCTCGCCGGCCGCGACAGGGCGGCGCTCGCCGCGCTCGGCCCCGGCGACCTCGCCGGGCTGCTGGCCCGGGCGGGCGCGGCGGCGGCCGTCACCGTCTCCCGGGCCGGTGCCCAGCCGCCCGACCGGACGGAACTGGACGCGGCGCTCGCCGGACGGTGACGGCGGCCGTCGAGGCCATCGCCATGGCCATCGCCATCGCTACGGCTACGGCGGTCGTCAGGTGCGGGCGTGGCTCGTGATGTCCTCCGCGAACCGCTCGACGAGTTCCGGTGTCACCGTCGGCCGGGCGGCGGCGATCGCCGCCAGGTAGTCCGCCGTGCTCGCGCCCGGCGCCGCGGCGTCCGCTCCCCGGCCGCCGGCCGCGACGAGGTCCCGCTCGAAGGAGGACTGCGCCGCCACCCGGGCCGCGTGCTCGATGTCCGCCGGGGTGAACAGATCGCTGGCGAGGACCAGTTCGTCGATGTCCACCTCCGGCCGGCCGTCCGTGTAGCGGGACCAGATGGCCGCGCGGGCGGCCTTGTCCGGCGTACCGATCGGGATCAGGTAGTCGAAGCGGCCGGGCCGCAGGAAGGCGGGGTCGAGGGAGCGGACCGAGTTGGTCGCGCACACCAGGAGCCGCTCGTCGCCCTCCCGGAACCCCGGGATCAGCTTGAGCAGTTCGTTGGTGACCCCGTGCAGCCCGCCCGGCTGCGCAGGCTCGGTGCGCACCGGGGCGATCTCCTCGACCTCGTCGATGAAGACGAGGACCCGGTCGAGCTCCGCGATCCGCGCGAAGGCGGTGCGCAGCGCCGCCGCGAGGTTGCCGCCGTCGGCGAGCCGGGACGGCAGGATCTCCACGAACGGCCAGCCGAGCCGCGAGGCGACCGCGCGGGCGAAGGTCGTCTTGCCGGTGCCGGGCGGGCCGAAGAGACAGATCGCCCGGGGCGGCCGGACCCCGTGCAGGGCGGCCCGCTCCGGCTCGGCCAGCGGCAGCACCACGCGTCGCTCGATCAGGTCCTTCTCCCGCTCCATGCCGGCCACCTTCGCCCACAGGTCGCCGGGCAGGAGCCGGCCGCCGAGGTCGTCGAGGAGCCCGGCGGCGGGCCCGTGCAGCGGCTCGGTCTTCTCGAAGTACGCGACCGCCGGCCGGCGCGTGTACCCGGCGTTGAGGAGCCCCTCGCCGAGCAGTTCCTCCTCGGGGAGCACGTACGCGATCCGCCCCACCCGGGCGGCGACCAGCTTCCGCTCCAGCTCCACCAGGAGGGCGCTGGCCAGGCCCCGGCCGCGCCAGCCGGAGGCGATCGCGACCCGCATCACCCAGGCGCGCTCCCCGGAGACGCAGGCGAGCGCGGCTCCGATGGGCACGCCCTGGTGGACGGCGACGACCGCCGGCTGCCGGGAGGTGAGCGCGCCGATGCACTCGGCGAGCGAGAAGACGGACTCCTGGCCCAGTTCGGCCGTGGTGTCGATCAGGTGGACGACGGCGGCGAGATCGTTCTCGCGGTAGTCGTGGATGTGCCAGTTCACCGGTGGTACCGCCCCTCGTGTGCTCGTTGCGGCGAGGCTAGGCGGGGGCGGTGCGGCGGGGCCTGCGCCATCCTGCACAAGGCGCGGCACGGAAACGCGCCGGTTCGTCACTGGGCGGAGCGGCGCGGACACGCGTACGGCGGCGTTCCCGGGGGAGCGCCGCCGTGGGACGGGAGAGGGCTTCCTCACGTCCTGCGCTTGCTCATCAGCAGTCCGCCCGCGGTGAGGGCGAACAGACAGACGCACGCGCCGGCGATGACGTTGCTCAGGATCATGCCGGTGTCGGGATTCCGGGTGACGACCCACGGGGCGACGATCGTCCAGGCGCCGAGCAGCAGGACCACGAAGTTCAGGTCCTGGGAACGCTCGGGGGCCATCGACGTGCACAGGCCGAGGACCGCGAGCGCGATGCCGACGACCAGGTTGGTGATGGCCAGCTCCGGCCTGGCGGCCGCGAAGTGGACCGTGTACGCGGAGACCGCGATCCAGACGCCGGCGAGGATGATGAGCTCCTCGACGGCCGCCACCCCTCTGGTCTGCATGATCTGTGCGTAGCGTGCGCGCATCTCCGTCGCGTCGGGATGTCCCGCGATGTCACCGGGACGGTGAGAGACGTCGGCCATGTGACTCGCCTCCTTGCTTGGCGTGCTGCGTGTCGGACCGCGCTCGCGGCACGGATGCCGCAGTCCCATTGTGCTCTTATATGTTCCTTATGTGAAGCGGGAACGAGAGCGACGGACCGGCGCGGCGTACGCTGGGAGAGGACTCGGGGCACCCGCTCACCGCCGGGAGGCGGAGACGATGACCGGCATCACGCGAAGAAGCTTCGACAAGGCGGACGAGACCCGTCCCTTCGAGGGCGACAAGGGCAGGCTCGATCTGATCAACACGGAGGACGGCTCCGTCGGACGGGCCGTGTTCGAGCCCGGCTGGCGCTGGTCCGAGCACGTCAAACCGATCGCCGGGACGGACAGTTGCCAGGCGGCGCACATCGGCTACGTGGTCAGCGGACGGATCCACGTCGTCATGGACGACGGCGAGGAGGACGACTTCGGCCCCGGCGACTTCATGGTGGTCACCCCCGGGCACGACGCCTGGGTCGTCGGTGAGGAACCCTGCGTGGCGCTGGACTGGAACGGCTTCGCCGACTACGCCAAGGCCTCCTGACACCTCCTGACGCCTTCTGTCACACCTCGACCCGGACCTCTCCCGGTGGTTGGGCACGGGACGGCGGGGACGGCCGCGAGCGGCGGCCGTCCCCGCCGGCCGCTCAGGCGGCAGGCCCGGACGCGGACGCGCCCGAGGCGATCCCGAAGGCCGGGTCGGGCACCGATGCGGGCTCGATCAGCTCGGACGCGCGGCCGTCGACACCGACCGGCACGTCCCCGTCGATGGTGACCCGCCGCAGCTTGCGGTCGTGCTCGTCGGAGTCGTCCACGCCGTAGTGCTGGGTCGCGCGGTTGTCCCAGATCGCCACGTCGCCGGTCCGCCACTGCCAGCGGACCGTGTTCTCCGGGCGCTCCACGTGCGACTGGAAGAGCTCGACCAGGGCACGCGAGTCGGCGCCGGTGAGCCCGCTGATCCGCTGGACGAAGTTGCCGAGGAGCAGCGTCCGTTCGCCGGTCTCCGGGTGGACGCGGACGACCGGGTGCTCGGTGAGGAACTTCGTGGAGGCGAAGACGTCCCGGAAGCGGGCGAGCTGCTCCGGCACGGCGTCGGGGCGGAGCGCCGCGTAGTCGTACGCGTTGGAGTGGACGGCCCGCAGGCCGTCGGCGAGCCGCCGCAGCGGCTCGGGCAGGTTCTCGTACGCGGTGGCGGTGTTGGCCCAGAGGGTGTTGCCGCCGTACGGCGGGACGACCACGGCCCGCAGGATGGAGAAGGCCGGGTAGGCGGGGACGAAGGTCACGTCGGTGTGCCACTGGTTGGCGCGGCCGCCGTGGTCGGAGTCGATGGGGAAGGAGTAACGCCCGTCGGCGGACGGCACGGTGGGGTGGGCGACCGGCGTGCCGAGCAGCCGGCCGAAGGCCTCGTGCGCCTCCTCGTCCAGGTGGTCCTGGTCGCGGAAGAACACGACCTTGTGGGCCAGGAGCGCGGAGCGGATCGCGCCGACGGTCTCCGGATCGAGGTCGCCGCCGAGGCGGACGCCGGTGACGACGGCGCCGAGGCGCCCGCCCAGCTTGTGGACGGTGAGGGTGGAGGCGGGGGCGGCCGTGGAGGTGGGGGCGGGGGTGGTCGCGGTCGACATGGGAGGTCCTTTCGGTGGGGTCCCGAGGAATTGATCTCGGAGCGGAAGTAATGGCGGTGCGCGAAGGCCCGCCGAGGGGACGGGGGCGGGAGGTACGACACGGCACGGGATGCGGCCGGACGGAGACCGGGCCGCGCGGGGCGTGGAGTCGTACGCAGAGCGGGGACTCGTGTGGCGGTGGGCCGGCCCCGGGAGGTCGCGAGGGTCAGGCGCCGGTGAAGGCCGGACAGGTCGTGGTCGCGAACATGTCCAGGAGACTGGCAACGTCCCCGGGACGGCGTCAAGCTGCTGCCCGTGGCCCACGACCCCGCCCGCAGTGGTTGAATCGGCGCCTGCCCGATCCGCGGGACCCCTCCCGTACCCCTCTCTGACCTGGGAATTCGTCCTCAGGGGGGCGGTTCGGCGCAGTCGGCGCGGGCCAGCGCGCCGTCCGCCGGGGAATTCACGTCCCCGCAACAGAGAGGCAGAGATGACCCGTACGCCCCCAGGGCCCCGCATGGCCGGCGACGGCCGGCGCGAGGCGAACGCGGCGACCGTGCTGCGGACCGTGCTCGACCACGGACCGGTCTCCCGCAGCGCCGTCGCCCACCTCTCCGGGCTGAGCCCGGCCGCCGTGTCCCGCCAGGCCACCGACCTGACCCGGCTCGGTCTCCTGCGCGAACTGCCGGAGCTGTCCGGAGCCGGGGGAGTGGGGCGGCCGCGGATCCCCGTCGACCTGCACATCGGCGCGACCGGCGGTCCCGTCGTGGCGGGCGTGCACCTGGGGGTGCCCGGCTCCACCTTCGCCCTCGTCGACCTGCGCGGCCGGGTCCTGGCCCGGCACCGGCACTCCCACGCGCCGTTCGAGCCGGGGCGGTTGCCCGAGACGGTCGGCGCCGAACTGCGGGCCTTCCTCGGCCGGCACGCCGCGGGCCGCCCGCTGCTCGGGGTCGGGGCCGCGCTCGGCGGCCGGGTCGACCCGGCCGCCGGCGTCGTCGTCCGCCACGAGGCGCTGGGGTGGCGACACCGGCCGTTCGCCGCCGAACTCTCCCGGGTGCTGGGCGGCCCCGCGGTCCGCCTCGACAACCACGCCCGAGCCATCGCCCAGTCCGAGATCCTCTTCGGCCGTCCCGCCGCCCGCCGCAGCCTGGTGCACCTCTTCGTCGGCAACGTCGTGGACGCCGCCGTCGGGCTCGCCGGAGTCGTCCACCAGGGGCCGGGGGGCGCCGCCGGCGACGTCGCCCACCTGCCCGTACCCGACTCCACCACCCCGTGCCCGTGCGGGCGTTCGGGCTGCCTGGAGGCGACCGCCTCCAACACCGCGCTCGCCCGGACGGCGGTCCGCCGCGGCATCGTGCCCGAGGCCGACACCTCCCTGGTGGTGGACGCCGCCGCGGCCGGGGACCGGCGGGCCGACCGGCTGCTGCGCGAGCGGGCCAGGGCGGTGGGCCGGGCGCTGGCCCTGCTCGTCGACGTCCTCAACCCCGACCTCGTGGTCGTCACCGAGCAGGCGAGCGTCCTGGAGCCCGACTACCTGGAGGAGATCCGGGGTGCCGCGATCGACCTCTCGCACGTCTGCGACGACCCCGAACGCATCGTCAGTCCACATGCCGGACCAGCCGTCCTCCCCGTCGCCGCGGGCACGGTTCTGTTGAATTCCCTGTTCAAAAGGCCCCTGGAGACCCTCGAAGGACTCCGTGGCGAGCGTGCCCTCGGCTGACACCGTCTCAGAATGCGGGCATACGTGGTTGACCCGCTCTCGGCGCCGCTGCCATATTGCTCCCGTGAATCCGGACATGCGCCTCATCTCCCGCAGGCACGTCGACCTCTGTCGACTCGCCAGCGCGGTCTGTGCCGTCCGCGTCTGATCCTCCGGCGCGGCCGTCTCCGCCGCGAACCCCCGTAACTCCCGGCCGGACCGGGCCCGTTCCCGTACCTCCGGCGCTCCGTCGCACGGCACCGCGGGCGGTGCGGGCTTCCCCCGCACCCCGCCGCGGCTCGCCGCACCCGGCGCTTCCCCGCACCCAGGGCGTCCCCGCGTCCGCGTGTCCCCGGACGCGCGTCCCCGCCCGCACCTTCATTGCTCCCGCAGCGGAAGAAACCTCCGCCGCGCGCATCCGACCTCCCCCAGGCAGGCACCGATGACCGAGCTGTACCCCTCCGCGCCCACCGCCCCCTCCCGGCGCACCACCCTGCGCGCCGCCGCCGGCGGCACCCTGTTCCTCGGCCTGGGGCTGACCGGCTGCCGCTCGGCCGTCTCGGAAGCCGCGGCCCCGGCGGCCGGAGGCGGCGCCGGACCGCAGCGCGGCGGCACCCTCACCGTCGCCGTCAACACCGACTTCACCCCGAGCCTGCTCTTCTCCCAGAGCAGCCAGTCCCTCCAGCAGCGGCTGATCTACAACACGCTCACCCGCTACGACGACCGCCTCGAACCCCGGCCGGAGCTGGCCACCTCCTGGGAGTACGCCCCGGACGGCCGGTCCATCACCCTCGACCTGCGCACCGACGTCGTTTTCCACGACGGCCGCCCCTTCACCGCCGACGACGTGATCTTCGCCGTGAAGAACCTTCAGAACCCGCTGCGGGCCGCCCAGTTGAGATCGACGGCCGCCGTCGTCACCGGCTTCGAGAAGCGCGGCGACCACGCACTGGTGCTCCGGCTCGCGCACCCCGTCGACAACCTCTTCGACCTCTTCGAGTTCATGTTCATCACCGACCCGCACACCGTCGAAGAAGCCGTCACCGGCAGGAAGCTCAACGGCACCGGCCCCTTCACGCTGACCGCCTGGCGCCCCGGCTCCGGCCTCAGCCTGCGGCGGAACGCGTCGTACTGGCGGCCCGGCCGCCCCTACCTCGACGGCGTCGAGATACGCGTCGTCCCGCAGGCCGACGCCCTCGTCTCCTCCCTGCGCACCGGCCAGTCCCAGCTCTCCTACTCCGTCCCCGGCCGCAACCTCGCCGCCGTCGCCACCGCCCCCGACCTCGTCGTCAGCGAGTACGCCACCGGCGGCGGCGCCTCCTACCTCGGCGTCGACACCTCCGTCGCCCCGCTCGACGACAAGACCGTCCGCCAGGCCCTCGCCTGGGCCGTCGACCGCGAGCGGATCCTGGAGCAGGTCCTCGGCGGCTACGGCCTCGCCTCCGCCACCCCCTGGCCCCGGTCCTCACCCGCCTACACCGAGGCCGGCCGCACCCACTACCGCCACGACCCCGCCAAGGCCCGCGCACTTCTGAGGTCCGCCGGCCACACCCGCCTCGACCTGCCCCTCCTCCACGTCAACCTGCCCGGGGAGACCGCGCTCGCCGAGGCGATCCAGTACGACCTGAAGCAGATCGGCGTCCACGTCACCCTGGAGCCCACCGACGCCGCCACCGCCCAGAAGCACCTCGTCTCCCAGTCCATGCCCGCCCTCTGGGCCATGGGCCACGGCTTCGCCCAGGTGCAGCCCTCCACCCTGGCGGTCAGCGCCTATCCCTTCAACGCCGCCAAGAACACCTCCCGCTTCCGCTCGGAGGCGTACACCGAGGCCGTCCGCGCGGCCTGGACGAGCCGCGCCACCGGCGCCGAGGCCAACGCCCTGCGGCAGCGGGTCACCGACACCCTCCTCGACGAGGCGTTCATCATCGACCTCGCCATCCGGGGCAGCGTCCAGGTCGCCTCGAAGAAGCTGCGCGGCGTCACCCTGACCAAGTTCGCCTCGCTCGACCTCGACGACGCCCACCTGGCGGGCTGAGATGCGCGGATACCTGCTGCGGAGACTCCCCTCCGCCCTCCTCGTCCTCGCCGCCGCCTCCGTCCTCGTCTTCGGGATACTGCGGCTCGTCCCCGGCGACCCGGCCGCCGTCCTCGCCGGACCCGACGCCGGACCCGAGGTCCAGGCCGCCCTCCGGGACCGGCTCGGCCTCGACGAGCCGCTGCCCGCCCAGTACCTCCACTGGATCGGCGGACTGCTCACCGGCGACCTCGGCCCCTCCTACGTCATCGGCGGCGAGACCGCCGACCTCATCGCCGACGGACTCGGCGCCACCGCCGAACTCACCCTCGGCGCCCTGCTGTTCGCCGTCCTCATCGGCGGCACCCTCGGCATCCTGGGCGCCACCGCCCGCCGCCCCTGGGCACGCGGCACGGTCCGCGCCCTCACCACCGCCGCCCTCGCCGTGCCCCCGTACGTCAGCGGCGTCCTCCTCGTCCTCGTCTTCGCCGTCGGCCTGGGCGTCCTGCCCTCCGGCGGCCGGATCCCCTTGCTCACCGCCCCCGACCTCGGCGTCCAGTACCTGCTGCTGCCCGCCCTCTGCCTCGCCCTGCCCAGCGCCGCCGTCCTCGGCCGCTTCCTGGAGGACAGCCTCCGGCGGGCCCTCGCCGAGGACCACGTGAGGACCGCCACCGCCGCCGGCATCGCGCCCCGCCGCATCCTGTGGCGCCACGCCCTGCCGCACGCCCTCCCGCCCGTCGTCACCCTCCTCGGCATCCAGACCGGCCACCTCCTCGGCGGCGCCGTCCTGGTGGAGGCGATCTTCGCCTGGCCCGGCCTCGGCCGGCTCGCCGAACAGGCCCTGGTCCGCCGCGACTACCCCGTCGTCCAGGACCTGCTGCTCCTCCTCGTCGCCGTCTTCGTCCTCGTCCAGCTCCTGTCCGACCTCGTCCACGCCTGGCTCGACCCCCGGATCAGGTGGGAGTGACCGCCATGACCACCCTCCTCGCCCCACCCGCGGCTGCCCGCCCGCGCCACCCCTACGCGACCGCCCTCGCCACCGCCCGGGGCCGCACCGGCCTCGCCCTCGTCGGCCTGGTCGTCCTCGCCGGCCTCCTCGCCCCGCTCCTCGCCGGCCACCCGCCGACCGACCAGAGCGCCCTCACCCTCGCCCCCCTCGGCACCCCCGGCCACCCGCTCGGCACCGACGACCTCGGCCGCGACCTGCTCTCCCGGCTGCTGTACGGCATCCGCGCCGACCTCGGCATCATCGCCGTCGCCGTCCCGCTCGGCGCCGTCCTCGGCTGCCTCCTCGCCCTCGCCGCCGCCGTCCACCCGGCCGTCGACACCGCCGTCCAGCGCGCCTTCGACCTCGTCCTCGCCTTCCCGGGACTGATCCTCGCGCTCGCCGTCACCGCCGTCCTCGGCCCCGGCCGGCTCCCGGTGATCCTCGTCGTCGCCCTCGCGGAGGTCCCCGTCTTCGGACGGCTGCTGCGCACCGGCGTCCTCGCCCACCGGAGCCGCGAGTACGTCACCGCCGCCCGCGTCGGCGGCACCTCCGCCCGCCGTGTCCTCACCCGGCACGTCCTGCCCAACGCCGCCGACCCGCTCGTCGTCCAGTTCGCCGTCTCCCTCACCGTCGCCGTCTTCCTCGAAGGCGCCATGAGCTTCCTCGGCGTCGGCGTCCGCCCGCCCGAACCCACCCTCGGGGCCGTCCTCAGCCAGGCCATGCCCCACCTCTCCCAGGCCCCGCACTTCGCCGCCGGCCCCCTCGTCACCGTGACCGCGCTCGTCCTCGGCCTCTCCCTCGTCGCGGAGGCACTCAACCGGGAGGTCCGCCGATGACCACCGCCCCGCTCCTCGACGTCCGCGACCTCGACGTCACCTTCACCACCCCCGACGGCGGCGACCTGCACGCCGTCCGGGGCGTCTCCTTCACCCTCCGCAGGGGCGAGACCGTCGCCGTCGTCGGCGAGTCCGGCTCCGGGAAGTCCACCACCGCGCTCGCCCTGCTGCGCATGCTCCCCGGCACCGGCCGGATCACCGGCGGCTCCGTCCTCCTCGACGGCACCGACCTGGCCACCGCCTCCGAGGAGGAGCTGCGGGCGGTGCGCGGCACCCGAATCGGCATGGTCTTCCAGGACCCCATGACCGCCCTCGACCCCCTCCTCACCGTCGGCCGCCACCTCGACGAGGTCCTCCGCGCCCACGGCGGCCGGGACCGGGCCGCCCGCCGGGCCCGCGCCCTCGAACTCCTCGGCCTCGTCGGGATCCCCGACCCGGAACGGCGCCTCGACGACCATCCGCACCGGTTCTCCGGCGGCCAGCGGCAGCGGATCCTCATCGCCCTGGCCCTCGCCGGCGAACCCGACGTCCTGCTCGCCGACGAACCCACCACCGCCCTCGACGCCACCGTCCAGGACCAGATCCTCACCCTCCTCGGCGAGCTGACCCGCACCACCGGCACCGCCCTCGTCCTCATCACCCACAACCTCGGCGTCGTCGCCCGCACCTGCGCACGCGTCCTCGTCCTGTACGGCGGCACCGTCGTCGAGGACGGGCCCACCGCCGAGGTGCTGGCCCGGCCCCGCCACCCGTACACCGCCGGACTCCTCGCCGCCGTGCCCCGCCTCTCCAGCCCCTCGGGCACCCGCCTCACCGGCATCCCCGGCAGCCCGCCCGACCTCCGGCTCCCGCTCGCCGGCTGCGCCTTCGCCGCCCGCTGCCCGCTCGCCGAGGACCGCTGCCACACCGCCGCGCCGCAGCTGACCGCCCTCACCGACACCGTCCGCGCCGCCTGCCACCCGGCCGCCGAGCGGACCGCGCCGCTGCCCCCGCCCCCGCCACCGGTCCGCGTGGACCGGCCCGCGCCCGGCGCGGTCGTCCTCGCCGCCGAGGGGCTGCGCAAGACCTACGGCACGCGCCGGCGCCGCTTCACCGCCCTCGACGGCGTCTCCCTCACCCTGCGCGAGGGCGAGACCCTCGGAGTCGTCGGCGAGTCCGGCTCCGGCAAGTCGACCCTGGCCCGGATCCTCGCCCACGCCCACCCCGCCGACGGCGGCCGGCTCCTCCTCGACGGCCGGGACGTCACCCGGCCCGGCCGCGCCGGCCTGCGGGCCGTCCGCCGACGCGTCCAGATGGTCTTCCAGGACCCGTACGCCTCGCTCGACCCGCGCATGACCGCCGGCGACATCGTCGCCGAACCCCTGCGCGCCTTCGGCATCGGCACCGCCGCCGACCGTCCCGAGCGCGTCGCCGCCCTGCTGCGCCGTGTCGGGCTCGACCCGGCCGCCGCCGACCGGCTGCCGCGCTCCTTCTCCGGCGGGCAGCGGCAGCGCATCGGCATCGCCCGCGCCCTCGCCCCGGAACCCGCCGTCCTCATCTGCGACGAACCCGTCTCCGCCCTCGACGTCTCCGTCCAGGCCCAGATCACCGGACTCCTCGCCGACCTCCAGCGCGAGCTCGGCCTCGCCCTGGTCTTCATCGCGCACGACCTCGCCGTCGTCCGCCAGGTCAGCCACCGCATCGCCGTCGTGCACCAGGGCCGGATCGTCGAGGAGGGCGACGCCGACGAACTGTGCGAGCATCCCCGCGCCCCCTACACCCGGGCGCTGCTCGCCGCCGTCCCGGAACCCGTACCCGTACGCGCCGCGGCCGGGGCGGTGTCCGCGTGACCGGCCGCCGCGCCCCCGGCCGGCTCAGCCCGGCCGGGCGGCGAGGGCGTCCAGGGTCTCGTCCAGGGTCGTCGCCGCCATGATCAGCGACAGATGGGTGAACGCCTGCGGGAAGTTGCCCAGTTGCTCGCCGCTCGGCCCGATCTCCTCGGCGAACAGGCCGACATGGTTGGCGTACGTGAGCATCTTCTCGAAGGCGAACCGTGCCTGCCGCACCCGCCCGGCCCGCGCCAGCGCGTCCACGTACAGGAAGGTGCAGAGGCTGAACGTGCCCTCGGCGCCCCGCAGTCCGTCCGGCGCGGCGCCCGGGTCGTAGCGGTGGACCAGATTGTCCCGGACGAGGCCGCGCTCGATCGCGTCCAGGGTGCTCAGCCACCGGGGGTCCGTCGGGTTGAGCAGCCCGGTGCGGGGGATCAGCAGCAGCGAGGCGTCCAGCACGTCCCCGCCGAAGTACTGCGTCAGCGCCCGGCGCCGCTCGCTCCACCCGCGCCGCATCACCTGCGCGAAGATCTCGTCCCGCGCCGCCCGCCAGGTGTCCAGGGCCGCAGGCCGGCCGAACTCCTCCGCGAGGCGCAGCCCCCGGTCGAAGGCCACCCAGGACATCACCCGGCTGAAGGTGAAGTCCTTCCGTCCGCCGCGCGTCTCCCAGATGCCCTCGTCGGGCGCGTCCCACGCGTCGGCGAGCCAGTCGAGCATCCCCGACACCGCCCGCCACCCCTCGTACGTCGGCTGGATGTCCTGCCCGCCGCCCTGCGCCAGCGCGTACAGCGCCTCGCCGAAGATGTCGAGCTGGAGCTGGTCCGCCGCCGCGTTGCCCACCCGCACCGGCGCCGAGCCCCGGTACCCCTCGAACTCCGCCAGCACCTCCTCGGGCAGCGAAGGGTCCCCGTCCACCCGGTACATGATCTGCAGGGGCCGCCCGCCCGCCGGGCCCGCCGAGCGCTCGGCGACCCGCGCCGTCAGCCAGTCCGTGAACGCCGCCGCCTCCTCCGCGAAGCCGAGGTCGAGCAGGGCCCGCACGGCCAGCGAGCCGTCCCGCACCCAGGTGTAGCGGTAGTCCCAGTTCCGCTCGCCGCCCACCTGCTCCGGCAGCCCGAGCGTCGGCGCCGCGATCGGCGCCCCCGACGGCAGGTACGTCAGCAGTTTCAGCGTGATCGCCGAGCGGTGCACCATGTCGGGCCACCGCCCCCGGTACCGCGCGGTGCGCACCCACCGCTGCCAGAAGTCCACCGTCTCCCACAGCGCGGCCTCCGCCTCCCGCAGGTCCGGCAGCGGCGGCGGCGCGGCCTCGGGGCCGTCCACGGTGAAGGACGCCCCGGCGACCTGCCCCTCGGACAGTTCCAGGCGCCCGCGCACGTCGTACGGCCCGTCCCGTTCCAGCGGGACGTTCGTCTGGAGGAAGCCCGCCATCGCGGCCGAGCGGAAGGCCGCCGTGCGGCCGTCGATCCGCACGTCGTGCGGGGCCCGCCCGAAGCCGAACCGGGGCCGGCACTCCAGCGTGAACGCGACGCTGCCGCGGGTGCACCGCATCGCCCGCATCAGGGCGTGCCGGTCCGTCGGCCTCCCGGTCCGGTCCGGCGGCATCCAGTCCATCAACTCGCCCACCCCGTCGGGGGACATGAACCGGGTCACGAGGATCGCCGTGTCCGGGTAGTAGAGCTGCTTGACCGTCACGTCCGGCCCGTCCACCGAGAGCCGGAAGTAGCCGCCCCGGTCGTGGTCCAGAAGCGCCGAGAACACCCCCGGAGAGTCGAACCGGGGCGCCGCGAACCAGTCCACGACGCCCTCGTCCGAGATGAGCGCGGCGGTCTGCAGATCCCCCACCAGGCCGTGCTCGGCGATGAGCGGATAGCGCTTCATCCCTCCACTATCCGTGATCACCCGCCACCGCGCCCCGCCGACGGGATGCCGTCGCCGCCCGGGGGGAGCACCATGGACGGTGGACGGTGGACGGTGGACGGAGAACGGGTACGGAGAGACGGACACAGCCGGCTCGGGGACTGCCTATCCGGACACGGCGAGGCCATGAAAGCAACGCCCGCGGCCCAGAGGCGCCGCCCCGCGAAACAGAGCAGCCTTTACCGGCTCGGGCACTGGTGCGCCCGCCACTTCGTCGTCGTGGTGGCCCTGTGGCTGGCCGCCCTGGTCGGACTCCAGATCACCGACCGCGCCGTCGGCGGCCAGTACTCCGACGACTTCGACCTCCCCGGCGTCCAGTCGGCGGACGGGCTGTCCGTCCTGGAGGCGCACGACCCGGCGGCCGGCGGCTACGGCGCCCAGATCGTCCTCAACGACCCGTCCAAGCCGCTCACCGAAGAGGCGTCCGCGGTGAACTCGACGGTCGCCGCCCTGCAGAAGCTGCCGGACGTCATCGGCGCCCAGAACCCGCTGCCGCCGCCCGGCACCACGCCGCCCCCGGCCTCCACCACCACCCCGAACACGGGCCCGCTGTCGACCGACGGCAAGACCGCCTACATCACGGTCCGCTTCAGCGTGCCGCCGTCCACGCTCGGCGCCGACTACCTGACCGGCGTCGACAGCGCCGTACAGCCGCTCCGGGACGCCGGGGTGACCGTCGAGTACGGCGGATCGCTCGGCGAACTCGCCCGGCCCGCCGCCGACGACCGCACCAGCGAGGCCATCGGCTTCGCCGTGGCGATCGTGGTCCTCCTGATCGGCTTCGGGAGCGTCATCGGCGCCGTGATGCCGCTGGTCACCGCCCTCATCGGGGCGATCTGCGGGCTCGCCCTGCTCGGCCTGACGGCCGCCGCCTTCACCTTCGGCACCGTCTCGCCGACCCTGGCCACCATGATCGGCCTCGGTGTCGGCATCGACTACGCGCTGTTCCTGATCACCCGCCACCGGCAGAACCTCATGAACGGCCACGATCCCGCCGACTCCGCGGGCCTGGCGACCACCACCAGCGGCCGCGCCGTCCTCGTCTCCGGCTGCACGGTCGTCATCGCCCTGTCCGGCCTGTGGGTCTCCGGAGTCACCTTCATCGGGAAACTCGGCCTGGCGGCGGCCTTCACCGTCGTCACGGCCGTCCTCGCCGCCCTCACCCTCGTCCCCGCCCTGCTCGGCCTCGTCGGCAAGCGCATCGACCGCTACCACGTCCGCAAGCCGGTCGCCGAGACGGACGCCGAACCCGGGGCCGAAGCCCACGGTACGTGGCACCGGTACGCCCAGCGGGTCGAGCGGCGGCCCTGGTACTTCCTCGTCGGCGGCGTCGTCTCCCTGCTGATCCTCGCCTTCCCGCTGTTCTTCATCCAGCTCGGCCACATCGGCGACGGAGCCGATCCGAAGTCCTTCACCGACCGCCGCGCCTACGACCTGATCTCCACCGCCTTCGGTCCCGGCGCCAACGGCCCCCTCACCGTCGTCGTCGACCAGTCCGCCGTGCCCTCCTCCGACCGGGCCGACCTGGCGACCAGCCTCCAGAAGGCGCTCACCGGCGTGCCCGACGCCGCCTCCATCACCCCCCTGCAGCCCACGTCGGACGGCGACGTCCTCGTCGGCACCGCCTACTCGGTCGCCTCGCCGCAGGACGAACGGACCACCGACCTGACGAACCACCTCGTCGACGACGTCCTCCCGGGGGCCGTGGCCGGCACCGAGGCGAAGACGTACGTCACCGGCACGACCGCCGCCCAGGTCGACTTCCTCGACCTCGTCTCCAGCCGGCTGCCGCTGATCATCGCCGTCGTCGTCGCCCTCGCCTTCCTGGTGATCCTGACCGTCTTCAGAGGCCTCCTCGTCGCCGTGAAGGCCGCCGTCCTCAACGTGCTCTCCATCGCCGCCTCCTACGGCGTCGTCGTCGCCGTCTTCCAGTGGGGCTGGGGCGGGCCCGCGCTCGGCGTCTCCGGCAAGGTGCCGATCGAGAGCTACGTGCCCATGATGATGTTCGCGATCGTCTTCGGCCTCAGCATGGACTACGAGATCTTCCTGCTCTCCCGGGTCCGCGAGGCCTGGCTGCGCACCGGCGACGCGAAGGCGAGCGTCGCCCACGCCCTGGAGATCACCGCCCGGGTGATCACCTGCGCCGCCCTCATCATGGTGAGCGTCTTCGCCGCGTTCATCGTCTCCGACAACATCGTCGTCAAGATGCTCGGCCTGGGTCTCGCCGCCAGCGTCCTCATCGACGCGACCGTCGTGCGGCTGCTGCTCGTGCCCGCCGTGATGACCCTGCTCGGCAAACACGCCTGGTGGATCCCGCGACGTCTCGACCGGATCCTGCCCCACCTGGACACCGAGGGCGAGGAGGCGCTCAAGCGGGACGAGGCCGCCGCGGCGCCGCCCGCCCACTGAGCACCCGGGCCCCCGACGCCCGCGGCCGGGCAGAATGCGCCCATGATCCGGAACGACGCCCGCACGCCCGTGCCCACCGCCGAAGCCGACGAGCGCGCCACGCTCACGGCCATGCTCCAGTTCCAGCGGGACACCCTCGCGCTCAAGTGCGCCGGGCTCACCCCCGAGCAGCTCAAGGAGCGCGCCGTGCCGCCCTCAGGGCTCTCCCTCCTCGGCCTGGTCCGGCACGCCGCCGAGGTGGAGCGCGGCTGGTTCCGCAACGTCCTCGCGGGGGAGGAGAGCCGCAGCCCCTGGACCCCGCCCGGGTCGACCGAGTGGGCCGACTTCGACGTCGAACACGCCGACGCGGAGGCCGACTTCGGCGTGTGGCGCACCGAGTGCGCCCGCTCCCGCGCGATCGTCGACGCGGCCGGCTCCCTCGACGCCACCGGACGCGTGGGGGACGAGACGTACTCGGTCCGCTACGTCCTCGCCCACATGATCGAGGAGTACGCCCGGCACAACGGCCACGCGGACCTGCTCCGCGAGCGCATCGACGGAACGACGGGGGAGTGAAGCGGCCGTGACGGAACGTCAGCACCCGGACGTCGCCGAGGCGATCGCCGGCGAGCGCCGCCTCCACGACCCCGCCGTCCGGCTCTCCCGGCCCCTCGCCGAGGCCCTGTTCGACCCGGAGTTCACCGAGGTCGGCGCCTCCGGGCGGCTCTGGACGTACGAGGAGATGCTCGCCGCCCTGCCCGCACTGCACGGCGGCGAGGACGGACCGCCCCTCGTCGCCGACGCCTTCGCCGGCACGGTCCTCGCCCCCGGCGTCGTGCACCTCACCTACGAGACCGTCATCGACGGCCGCCGCGCCCGCCGCTCCTCCCTCTGGCGCCGCGACGCGGGCGGTGCCCTCCGCCTCTACTACCACCAGGGCACCCCGGTCCCGGGCGGCCCGGCCCAGCCGTAGACCGGCCCTCCCGGACCACGCCGGGCCCGTGACGCCCGGCGCCGCGCCGGTCGCCGCAAGCTCGTCCGGACCGGTCCGAAAGGCGGCGCGGCGAGGTGCGGCGCCGGGCGTCGCGGGGCAGGCGGGACCTTCGCGCCCCCTACGCGTCCGTCACGCAGTCGGCCGCGCAGCCGTGCTCGCGGAAGCCGCGGCGGAGGGCGGCCGCCGCGTGCCGCCGCTCGACGTGCTCGTGCCCGTACCGCTCGCGCACCAGCCGTTCCACGGCCGCGACGGTGACGATCGCCGGCTCGCCCTCGCCGGCGGCCCGGCGGGCGGCGGCGATCGCCTGGTCCGTGGCGCGCCTCAGGTCCCGGGCGTACGCCCGGTGGGCCATCACGCCCGCCCGCCGGGCGGCGAACGGGCGGGTGGCGCGGCCCTTCCACACCAGGCCGGCCACCATCAGCCCGAGTCCGCCGCCGCCCACGATCAGGCCGGACACGACGCCGCCGATGCTCCACTTCACGATCCGTCGACCCCCTCGTCGTCCGCAGGGGATCCTACGGCCGGGGGTCACGCCTGGACGAGGTCGCCGTGCCGGTGGACCACCCGCCACGCGCCGTCCTCAAGGCGGTACGTCTGGGTGGCGCGCAGCGTGTAGACGCGGGCCTCGCCGTCCACCGACGCCGAGATGTGCTCGAAGCACGCGGTGTAGGCCATGTCGCCGACGACGTCGTGGCTGAGCACCTCGACGCGGTAGTCGACGCAGTCGGAGAAGCGCCGGGCGAGCGCCGTGAACAGCGTGTCCACGTCCTCCTGCCCGACGGCGTTGTACCAGGCCCCCAGCACGCTCACCGGCTCGCGGCGCGACCAGAGCGCGCGGCGCGGCGCCGGGTCCCCGTCGTGCAGGGCCCGTTCGGCGGCCTGGAGCTCGGTCCTGACCCACGTCAGGAAGGTGTCCCGGTCGGTCATGGCTCCATCATGCCCCTGAGCCGCCAGGCCCCGCACCTTCTCGTTTACTCGTGTCAGTGACACGCGTCACCATTACCGCTCCAGCCATTGACCTCCCCGCCTCCGGGCCCCGAACCTGACGCGGTCACCCACCGCCGCCGCACCGGCCCGCGCACCCCCAGGAGCCGCCCGATGACCTCCACCGGCCCCCTCGTCAGCACCACCCGAGGCCCCGTGCGCGGTGAGCGACGCGCCGACGGCACCTGCCGTTTCCTCGGGATCCCCTACGCCAAGCCGCCCGTGGGCGCGCTCCGGTTCGCCGCGCCCGAGCCGCCCGAGCCGTGGGCCGAGGCGCTGGACGCGACCGCCTACGGGCCGACGGCGCAGCGCCGCCCGTTCGCCGAGGTCACCACCATCCCCGAGCCCAGCGTCCCGGGCGCCGGCGTCCTCAACCTCAACGTCTTCACGCCGGACACCGCCCCCGCCGAGGGCCTTCCCGTGCTCGTGTGGATCCACGGCGGCGGTTACGTCGCCGGCTCCGCCGCCAGCCCCTGGTACGACGGCGCCGCGTTCAACCGTGACGGCGTCGTCCTCGTCTCCCTCGGCTACCGGCTCGGCATCGAGGGCTTCCTGCACCTGGAGGACGCCCCCGACAACCGCGGCGTCCGCGACTGGATCGCCGCCCTGGAATGGGTCCGTGACAACATCGCCTCCTTCGGCGGCGACCCCGCCAAGGTCACCGTCGCCGGCCAGTCCGCCGGCGGCGGCGCCGTCCTCACCCTCCTCGCCGTCCCCGCCGCCCAAGGCCTCTTCCGCGGCGCGCTCGCCGTCTCCGGCGCCGTCCTGCGCCCCGACGGCCCGGAGACCGCCCGCGCGGCCGCCCGCCTCCTCACCGCCCGCACCGGCCTGCCCGCCACCGCCGAGGCCCTGCGCGACCTGAGCGACGACGCGCTCCTCGACCTCCAGGACCGGCTCGCCGAGGACGGACCCGACCGCGCGGGACTGCCGCCGATGCTGGCCCTCGCCCCCTTCGCGGACGGCGAGCTGATCCCCGTACCGCCCGCCGAGGCCCTCACCGCCGGCGACGCGGGCGCCGGCGTCCCGCTCATGCTGGGCTTCACCGCCGAGGAGTTCTCGATGATGCCCGCCCCCGAGGGCGTGCCGGTCCCCGTGCTCCTCGGCGCCCTCGGCCTCGACGAGGAGGGAGCGGCGGCGTTCGCCGCCGCCCACCCCGACGCGCCGGAGCCGGCCCTCTTCGGGCAGGCGCTCACCGACGTCGTGTTCCGGCGCCCGAACCTCGCCGTCGCGGACGCCCGCGCCACCCGGGAACGCCCCACCTGGCTCTACCAGTTCACCTGGCGCTCACCCGCCCTCGGCCACGCCCTGCACTGCCTGGACCTGCCGTTCGCCTTCGACCTCCTCGACGCCGAAGGCGTCCCCGAGGTCGCCGGCGCCACCCCGCCACAGGCCCTCGCCGACGCGGTCCACCGCGCCTGGGTCGCCTTCGTCAAGGACCAGGACCCGGGCGCCGACTGGCCCCGCTACACCCCCGGCGGCCGCGCCACGATGCTCTGGGACGCCGAGAGCCGCGTCGCCGGCGACCCGCTCGCCCACGTCCGCGAGATCTGGCCGAACTGACCGGTACGACCGCCGGGGCGGGGCCGGTCAGCCCTCGAAGCCGACCGTCCCGTCCGGCAGGATCGCCTCCACCCGCGCCCCGTGCTCCACCGTGCGGCTCACCGTGCAGAACTTCTCGTGCGTGAGCCGCACCCCGCGCGCGAACACCTCCGCCGCCTTCGGGTTCGACTCCGGCAGCTCGACCTCGTAGCTCACCCGGATCCGCCCGATCCGCCCCTCGTCCTCCGGCGTCGACACCGACTCCACCACGATCCGCAGCCCGTCGTGCTCGACCGCCCGCGCCGTCCGGTCGATCACCAGCCCCCCGCAGCCAGCCATCGCCGCGAGCAGCAGCTCCACGGGGGTGAACGACGGCTGCGCCCCCTCGTCGTCGGCGGCGGCCATCAGCACCTCCGCCCCCCGGTCGTTGCGGGCGGTCCACCGGCGGTATCCGGTGCGTTCGGTCTCGACGCGGTAGTCGGCCATGGGGTACTCCTCAGCTGCGTACGGACATCTGCCCCGTACGCTACGGCTCCCGGCCCGCCCTCCCCACCCGGCCGTGCCGGCGCCGGACGCCGCACCCCGCCCGGGACGACGGCGTCGCGTCACCCGTCCCCCGGGGCGACGAGGCCGGACTCGTAGGCGAGCACCACCAGTTGGGCCCGATCCCGGACGCCGAGCTTTGTCATGGCCCGGTTGACGTGCGTCTTCGCGGTCAGCGGACTGATCACCATGAGGGCGGCGATCTCGTCGTTCGACAGCCCGCGCGCCACGAGGACGACGGCCTCGCGCTCCCGGCCGGTCAGCTCGTCGAGCCCCGGCGCACCCGCGGCGGCGACGGCCGGCGGCCGGGCGAGGCAGTGGTGGATGAGCCTGCGGGTGATCGAGGGCGCGAGGAGCGCCTCACCGCGCGCCGCGACCCGCACGGCGTGCAGGAAGTCCTCCGGCAGCACGTCCTTGACGAGGAAGCCGGCGGCACCGGCACGCAAGGCGTCCAGGACGTACTCGTCCAGACCGTAGTTGGTGAGGATCACCACGTGCACCCCGGCGAGCGCGGGATCCCCGGCGATCCGCCGGGTCGTCTCGATCCCGTCGAGCACGGGCATCCGGACGTCGACCAGCGCCACGTCCGGAAGGTGCGTACGGACCAGGGCGAGCGCCTCGCGGCCGTCGGCGGCCTCGGCCACCACCTCGATGTCGTCCTCCAGGTCGAGCAGGGCGCGGAAACCGCTGCGGATCAGCGGCTGGTCGTCGACGAGCAGGACCCGGATCACAGCGCCCGCTCCACCGGCAGCTCGGCCCGGACCGCGAAACCGCCCCCGTCGCGCGGACCGGTGGTCAGCACGCCGCCGAGCGCGGTCACCCGCTCCCGCATGCCCAGCAGACCGAGACCCGGCACCGGAGACGGGAACGGGGCCGCCCTGCCGTCGTCCTCGACACTGACGGTCAGCGCATCCGGGCGGCAGTCGATCCGCACGCTCGCCGTGCCCGCGCCCGCGTGCCGGGCCACGTTGGTCAGCGACTCCTGGACGATGCGGTACACCGTCCGGTCCACCGCCGCCGGCACGTCCGCCGGCCGTCCCGCCACGCTCAGCGTCGCCCGGAGCCCCCACGCCCGGGCCCGCTCGACCAGCTCCGGCACGTCGTCGAGGCCGCGCGGCGGCGCGGTGTCGTCGTCGCGCAGCGCCTCCAGCGTCGCCCGCAGCTCCCGGCTCGCCTCCCGCCCCGCCTCCTGGATCGCGAGCAGCGCCGCGGGCACCTCCTCGCCCCGCCGCCGGGCCACATGGACGGCCACCTCCGACTGCACCTTGATCACCGAGATCTGGTGGGTCAGCGAATCGTGCAACTCCCGGGCGATGCGCAGCCGTTCCTCGTCCGCCCGGCGCCGCGCCACCTCCTCCCGGGTCCGCTCCGCCTCGTCCGCCCGCCCCTCGGCCTGCCGCAGCGCCTCGCCCGCGGCGGCCGCGGCGACCAGCCAGGCGATCTCCAGCGCGCCCCGCGCCCGTGCGAACGCCTCGCCCGCGTCGGAGGGCCCCGACAGCAGTGCGGCCACCGGCAGCGCGGCCAGCATCAGCACGCTCGCCGCCGCCGTGACCGCGCGGTGCCCGGCCCGTACGGCCGCGTACACGGCGAACAGGAAGGCCACGACCGGCACGTCGAACCCGACAGCCTGGTACCCGACCGCGCACGCCCCGGTGACCGCGAGCACCACCCGGGGAGCCCGCCGCCGCGCCGCCAGCGCGAGCCCGCCGACGGTCAGCAGTCCGTACCCGGCCACGGCGAGCGCGGGGCCCGGCCGGTCCCCGCAGGTCGTCGTGACCAGGAGCGCGGCCGTCACTCCCGCCGTGACGGCCGCGTCACCGTACCGCCGTCGGACCTTCGCTCCCACTCCTGCCATGGGCGCACCCTAACCGGACCGGTGTGCGGGGGAGTCGGCCCCGGGGACGATCCGCCGTCTACCACGGACGCGGTAGGCGAGCGCGGGCTACCGCGTCCGTGGCAGGCGAAGTGTCCGCGGCGGGCGGACGACCGGGACGGGCCCCGGGAGACATGCTCGGGGCACCTGGACGTACGGCGAAGGAGCGGTACCGAGAGAGCGGCGCCGACGAGGGCCGTGCGGTGCAGAGCCCCACCCACCACAGCCGTACCCACCACAGCCGTACGAAGAAGAGGAGCCCTGCCGTGAACGTCCACCGTCTGCTCGTCACCGGCCCGGCCGCCCTGCTCGCGGTCCTCGCGACCGCCGCATCGGCCTCAGCCTCCGCCCCCTCCCGGACCCTCGCCGCCTCCGTCACCACCTTCGGCACGGGCCGCCTGGCCTCGTCCGCCGGCGCGGTGATCGGTCTGATCGGTCTCGTCGCCGCCTGGCGCGCCCTCACCCGTCCCACCGCCCGGCGCGGAGCGCTGCTCGCCCTGGTTGCCGGCCCGGTCGCCGTCGTCCTGGGCGCCGTGGTCGCGGCCACCGCCGACGGCGGTCTCGGCACCGGCAACGGCCTCGGCGGTGCCTACGTGGCTCTCCTCATCGGCCTCGCCGCGACGGCCCTGGGCGCCCGCGCCCGCCGCGCCGGCTGACGGCACCCGACGCCGCGCGGCTCTGAGTACGGCTGCCACCCACCGCTGAGTACGCCGGCGGATCCGCCCGGCACCGCCGGCGGCTGCAATGGATCCATGAGTCTTCGCACCCCGCTCCGCCCCCGCCCGCTCCGCCGTGCCTCCGCCGCCACCGGCACCGCCCTGGTGGTCGCGCTCGGTCCGGTCGTGGTGGGTGCGCTGATCGCCCGTTCGGTGGGCGGCGATCCGATGGTGTCGGTGAACGCCCTCATCGCCGGCGGAGGTCAGCGGGCCCGGGTCTCCCGGCACCAGCTCCGCTCCTGCGGGGGCCGGATGAACGCCCGCCGCGTTCAGGCCCTGCGCGGCCTGCGGGCCAAGGCGAGGCCCTGGGGCGAGGCCCCGGTCGCGTCCGGTTCCCGCACCGGCCGCGCCGACTCCACCAGGCCCGCCGCGGCCGGGAGCCGTACGATCCGCTCACGGGCCCCGCGGTAGACGTCGAGGTCGACCTCGTGGCCGTGCGCCCGTTCAAGGCGGCGCCGCTCGCGCTCCGGACCCGTGGTCACCTCGAAGCCTCGAAGCCTCGAAGCCTCGAAGCCTCGAAGCCTCGAAGCCGCGAAGCCTCGAAGGTGAGCAGGAGCAGCCGGCCCGGCGCGAGGGCGTGGGCGAACTCGCCGCAGAAGACGGCCAGTTCGGTCTCGTCCAGGGGGACGGTCGAGTGCCGGGACAGGGCGCCGCCGAGCGAACCGCCCGGCGGGCCGAGCCCGGTCGTCGAGCCGGCCTCGAAGCGGAGCCCCGGATACACCACGCGGGCCACCGCGACCACCCCGGGGGAGAGGCCGATCCCGGACACCTCCGCGCCCGACTGCCGCAGATGCCCGGTCATCCGCCCCGTCCCGCACCCCGGGTCCGCCACCACCGCGGGCGGCTCCCCGGCCCGCGCGTCCGCCCGTGCCGACGCGGCGAAGGCATCGGGGGAGGGGGCGTCATGCCCGGCAGCCCACCTCGCCCCACCGGAGGTCCGCCCATCGGGCCAAATCCGGCGGACCTGACTGAAAACGCCTCTGACCAGCGCGGATCTTCGCGGAATCCGCACCGAAGTGGCCCCGCGCGGGCCTTGGATGCGCGATGATCGCCCCCGCACCCGAGAAGGAGACCGGACCGCTCGGGCCGGTACGGCAGCGTCGAAAGGCACCCCTCATGGCCAGGCGGCATCCCGCGCGCGCGAACGAACAGAGCCCCCCGCCCGCCGCCCCCGAGCAGGACGGCCGCGGCGACGCGGCCGGCATCGGCCGGCGCCGCTTCCTCGGCTATGTGCTCGCCGCGCCGACGCTCACCGTCGCCGCCCAGGCCGGTGTCGAGGCCCTCGCCCCCGCGACCGCCGAGGCCGTCGTCCCCTCGCTGCCCGGGCCGGCCGAGATCCTCGACCTCAACGACCTGCTGACCGTGGCCGCGCTGCCGACCAGCCACCTCATCACCCTCCGCCTCGACCCCGACGGCACCGTCCACTTCGCCCTGCCGCGCGCCGAGGTCGGCCAGGGCGTCACCACCTCCTCCGCCATGCTCATCGCCGAGGAGCTGGACATCCCCCTGGAGAAGGTGAAGGTCACCCTCGCCGACGCCCGTCCCGAACTGCTCTTCAACCAGCTGACCGGCGGCTCCAACACGACCGTCTCCACCTACACGCCGATCCGGGTCGCCGCAGCCGTCGCCCGCGGCCGGCTGCTGCACGCCGCCTCCCTCGTCCTCGGCGAGGCCGTCTCCACCCTCACCACCAAGGCGGGCACGGTCCTCTCCCCGGCGGGTGCCGTCCTCGGCTACGGCGACCTCGCCGCCAGGGCCGCCGCCGTGGCCGACTCCGCCGTCACCGTCACCCTCAAGGACCGCGAGGACTTCCGGGTCATCGGCACGGCCCGCGGCCGGCTCGACGCGCTCGACGCCGTCACCGGCCGCAAGAAGTTCGCGATGGACCTCCGGGTCGACGGCGCCCTGCCGACCATGGTCTGCCGCCCGCCCACCATCAACGGCACCGTCCGCTCCGTCGCCAACCTCGACGCCGTACGGGCCATGCCGGGCGTCACCGACGTCGTCACCGTCTCCACCGGCGTCGCCGTCCGCGCCCGCACCTTCGGCCAGTGCGTCGACGCGGTCCGCGCCCTCGACGTCGACTGGGGCCCCGGCACCGCCGAGGACGCCACCGACGCCACCGTCCTCGCCGAGCTGCGCCGGGCCGAACTCCCGCTCGTCGTACCGCCGTTGCCGCTGCTCACCAAGGCCGTCGACGCCCGCTTCACCTTCCACTTCGCCAGCAACGGCGCCCTGGAGACCAACTGTGCGATCGCCGACGTCCGCCCGGACTCCGCCGAGATCTGGGGCTCGCTGAAGGCGCCGATCGTCGCCCAGGAGCAGCTCGCGCTCCGCCTCGGCCTGCCCGTCTCCGCCGTGAAGGTGCACGTCACCGAGGGCGGCGGCTCCTTCGGCCGCAAGCTCTTCCACGACGCCGCCCACGAGGCCGCCGAGATCTCGAAGAAGCTCGGCAAGCCGGTGAAGCTGATGTGGCACCGCACCGACGACTTCCGGCAGGGGCGTACCCACCCCATGTCGACCTCCCGGGTCCGCGCCACCTACTCGCTCGGCGAGGTGCTCACCTACGAGCAGCGGCACACCTCCGTCGCCACGGACTTCGGGCACGGCATCGGCGAGGTGCTGACGGCGGAGGCGGCCCGGCTGCCGGTCGCCGACCTCGCCTTCTCCGAGACGATGTTCCAGCTCACCCAGATCAGCCCCTACCACCTCGGCGTCACCACCCAGCTCCTCGCCGAGACCGACAAGGGCTACAACACGGGCTCGATGCGGAACATCTACTCGCCGAACGTGCGCACCGCCCAGGAGCTCGTCATGGACGAGCTGGCCCGCCGCCTGGGCGAGGACGCCTACGAGCTGCGCCGCCGCCTGATGAAGGAGGCCCGGGCCAGGGCCGTGCTCGACAAGGTCGCCCAACTGGGCCGCTGGGGACGGCCGATGGAGCCCGGCACCGCGCAGGGCATCGCCGTGCACCCCGAGTACCACTCGTACGTGGCCGTGCTCGCCGAGATCGACTGCCGGCCCGCGACCACCGGGCGCACCGTCCCGAACGCGTACACCGGCCCCCGGGTCACCAAGGTCGTCTGCGCGGTCGACGTCGGCCTCGCCGTCAACCCGCGTGGTCTGGAGGCCCAGATGATGGGCGGCATCTCCGACGGCATCGCCCTCGCGCTCACCTCGGGGCTGCACCTGAAGGACGGCGCCTTCCTGGAGTCGAGCTGGGACAACTACTACTACACCCGGCAGTGGAACACCCCGCCGGAGCTGGAGATCGTCGTCATGCCGCCCACGGGCGACAAGCCCGGCGGGGCGGGCGAGCTGGCCGTCGCCGCCGCGATGGCGGCCGTCGCGGGCGCGTACGGCCGGGCGACCGGCACCATGCCGACGGTCTTCCCGGTCAACCACGCCGCCCCGCTCACCTTCACGCCCACGCCGGCCGTCCCGCCGGTCCCGGCCTCCCCGACCGACGGCCGCGACCGCGTCCTCTGACCCCTCCCGGAGTTCCCCGTGCCTCAGCACACCTTCATCCTCAACGGCAAGGCCGTCACCGCCGAGGTCGAGTCCGACGTCCGGCTCCTGTGGGTCCTCAGGGACGTCCTCGGCGTCACCGGGCCCAAGTACGGCTGCGGCGTCGGCGTCTGCCGGGCCTGTACGAGCCACCTGAACGGCAAGGCGTTCACGCCCTGCGCCGTACCCGTCGGCGAACTGGCCGTGAACGACGAGGTCACCACCATCGAGGGCCTCCCCGACACGGTCGGCGCCGAGCTCCACCCGATGCAGGAGGCCTGGCTCGACCTCGACGTCGCCCAGTGCGGCTACTGCCAGCCGGGCCAGATCATGGCGGCCGTCGACGCGGTCCGCCGGGCCCGGGAGGCGGGCCGCGAGGTCACCGAGGCCGACCTCGACGAGCTCCGCAACATCTGCCGCTGCGGCACCTACCACCGCATCCGGCAGGCGGTCCTGGAGGGGGCCCGCCGCATGCCCTGACGGGACGGCCCGTCCCGTCGACCTGCTCTGCCCTGTTCTGTCCTGCACCTGTCCTGTCCACCCGCCCCGCCCCCGCCCCGCCCCGCCCCCGCCCCGCCCCGTCCCCGGAGAACGCGAAGGCCCCCGCCGCGCTCGCGACGGGGGCCTTCGGCAGGGGTGGCTCAGGCGGCGGGCGGCACCCGCGGCGGACGGCCCGCGCCCCTGGTCAGGGCGTAGCCGCCGATGCCGGCGAGCGCGGCGAGGACGCCACCGGCCGCGGTCCAGATCCAGCGGTCGGACCACCAGCCGGAGGACCAGCCGTCCTCGGGCGCGGCCGCCTCCACGGCGGTCCGGCGGCCCTCCTGCTCGGCCTGCTCCGCGAGTTCGGCCGTGGTGGCCCCCGGCACCAGCGGTGCGGCGAGCGCCCCGTCGGTGGCGTACGCGCCGCCCTGGTCGGAGACGTCGACGCCGATCCGGGCCGAGAACGGCTGGCCCAGGTCCTCCTCCGGCAGCCCGGTGACGGTCAGCCGCACGTAGTAGCTGCCCGGCAGCGGGTCGTTCGCCCAGGCGTCGGCGGAGGCCCGCACCGGCCGCAGCACACAGGCGAGCTCCAGCGAGGCGGCTTCCTTCGGGGCGGTGCGCGACTGGGTGCCGTACATGCACGGCTGACGGCGGCGCAGCCCGTCGTACACGTCGACCCGCCAGGTGGCGGGGCCGTGCCGCAGGGCGCTCTCCGGCAGGGTCACCGTCGCCTTGACGGTGGGCCGCTCGCCGGAGTCGGCCGGGAAGACCCAGTACAGGTAGTCGCCGGTCGCCGCCTGCGCGGTGGCCTCCTGTCCGGGGCGGAAGGCGGCGGCGGTGCGGAAGGTGGTGCCGGCCTCGGTGGGGCCGGCGTCCTCGCCGGACGTGGCCGAAGGGGTGGGCGTGTCGGCGAGGGCGCCCGGCGCGGTGGGGCCGAGCAGGGCGGCGCCGGCCAGCGCGGCCGCCGCGAGCATCCGTACGGTACGCATCAGTGGGTCCTCCAGACGGCGACGCGCCAGCGGGACAGCCAGCCCCAGATCAGACCGGCGAGGAAGCCGGCGAGCACCAGGGCACCGAGCAGCCACCAGCCGCGGCCGAGGCCGAAGGAGGCGACGTCCGAGGCGCCCGCCGGGCCGTCCACGACGTCGACGGTGAGCTCGATCGGCATGCCGGGCGTGGTCTTCACCGCCGGGGGAGCGGAGAAGGAGTTGCTGACCTGGAGGCAGACGGTCTCGGCGGCCGGCTTGCCGTCCTCGTCCGCGTCCTCCGCCTCCGGCTTCGGGTAGCGCAGTCCGGTCGAGATCACGTCGGTGCGGCCGTCGCCGGCCTCCGCGCCGCGCACGATCTCCCGGCCGTGCCGGGTGACGGCGCGCAGCAGCACGCCGTAGTCGTTGTTCACGGCCCGGTCGGCGGAGACGCTGACGGAGGCGCGCAGTTCCTGGCCGGGCAGCAGGTCGACCCTGTACCAGCGGTGCTCGCCGAAGGTCTCCCGGTCCGTGTAGAGGCCCGGCGTGAGCAGCGGGGCGTCGGCGCAGCGGGCGGCGCCCTCGGTGGCGACCGGGGTCACCACCGGGTCGGCGGCGCGGTCGACCAGCTGCCGGACCCGGCGGGAGAGTTCGTCGGTGCGGTGGACGGAGGTGTACGTGCCTCCGGTGGCCTCCGCGATGCAGGTGAGCTGCTGCCGGGTCTTGGCGTCCGGGACCAGGCCCAGGGTGTCGATCACGAGGTGGATGCCCTTGGCGGCGATCTCGCGGGCCACCTGGCAGGGGTCGAGCGGTGCGCAGGTGTCCTCGCCGTCGGTGATGAGGACGATCCGCTTGGTCGCCCCGTCCTCGCCGAGGTCGTCGGCGGCGCCGAGCAGGGCCGGGCCGATCGGGGTCCAGCCGGTGGGGGCGAGGGTGGCGACGGCGGCCTTCGCCTCGGTCCGGTCGAGCGGCCCGACCGGGTACAGCTGGCGGGTGTCCTTGCAGCCGCGCTTGCGGTCGTCGCCGGGGTAGTCGGCGCCGAGCGTGCGGATGCCGAGCCGGACCTCCTCCGGCACCGCGTCCAGGACCTCGTTGAAGGCCTGCTTGGCGGCGCTCATCCGGGACTTGCCGTCGATGTCCTTGGCCCGCATGGAGCCGCTGACGTCGAGGACCAGCTCGACCTTGGGGGATTCCTTCGCCGCCGGTTCGTCGGCGGAGGCGCTGGTGGGGAGCAGCGCGGCGGTCAGGGCGACGAGCAGCGCGCAGGCCCCGGTCGCCAGCCGTTTTCTCGTGATCATCGGCGGATCGTATTGATGATCCTCCGACAATCCAAAACCGGGGTCCGGATCCCCGCCGGACGGGGAGCCGGACGGGGAGCCGGACGGGGAGCCGGACGGGGAGCCGGACGCGGTACGGCCGTGCGGTCCTGACGGACTACCAGATCGCCTCGACCCACTCCGGGTGGTCGATGAAGGGGTTCCGGTTGCCCTGGTACGTGTTGAAGATGACGTCGTTGCGGCGCTCCTCGAAGGCGCTCGGCGGGTCCTGCTCGTTCCACTGCTTCAGGACCGAGAGGCGGCCGTGCCAGGGGACGCTGCCGTTGGTGGTCGACTCGTTGGGCTCCAGGTCCGCCCAGGCGTCGTCGCCCTCGTAGCGGACGGCCATGTAGAGGATCATCCGGGCCACGTCGCCCTTGTCGGCGTTGCGCGGCTCGAAGGAGTTGGAGTCGGTGTAGCTGCCGGTGGCGCCGCTGACGGCGCTGCCGCCGAAGTCCCAGTCCTTGTTGCCGCGGATGCTGTTGACCTGGACGTCGCAGGCGCGCAGGTGGTGGAGGTCCGTGCCCGGGCCGGCCGAGGTGCCGAAGCTGCCGTGGGACTGGGCCCACACGTGCTCGCGGTTCCAGTCGCCGACGTCGCCGCCGTTGAGGGACTTGCTGCGCGAGACGCCGCTGTACAGCAGGACGACGTTGTTGGTGTTGTTCGGGTCCTGGTCGGTGACCTTCAGCGCGTTCCAGACCGCGTCGTACGAGATCTTGTTCTGGCTGCTGATGATGGTGTGCAGCGCCGACTTGAGGCTGGTGCCGGTCTTGCCGACGGCGTTCTTGTAGTACGTGGTGTCGTACGCGGTCGTGGTGGCGGCGGCGGGGGTCGCCGTGACCGCGGGGAGCGTGAGGCCGAGGAGGGCGGCGGGCAGTGCCGCCCAGACCTTCCAACTGCGCATCCGTGCAACCGACATGGGGGGCCCTTTCCCGGGGACGGGCACGCGGGTGACCGCCGTGTGCCCGGCTCGGGGCGGCGGTGTTCTACGCGTGTTGACTTCGTGTCATCCGGGAGGGTCGCACGGGCGAGGGGGTTGTCGTGTTACGGACAAAGAGCCATTCGGTGACGTTCTCGCATACGCGGCGACCGCGCACGGGCGAGTCGCGCCACTTCGACCTCAGGCGCCCCGGTGGTCCACCGGCATCCCCTTCGGCTCCTTGATCCGCTTCATGATGATCTGGGAGTTCACCTCGGTGACCCCGGCCAGCGCCGTCAGCTGCTCGATCCACAGCCGCTCGTACGCCGAGAGGTCCGCCACCGCGATCCGCAGCAGACATCCCGGGCTGCCGAAGAGGCGGTACGCCTCGATGACGTCCGGAATCGACTGGAGCGCCTCCTCGAAGGCCTCCACCGTCTCCCGGTCCCGCTTCACCTCGACGGAGACCAGCACCTCGAAGCCCCGGCCGACCGCCTCCGGGTCGATGATCGCCCGGTACCCCCGGATCACCCCGTCCTGCTCCAGCTGGCGCACCCGGCGCAGACAGGGGGAGGGGCTCAGGCCGACCCGCTGGGCCAGCTCCTGGTTGCTCAGCCGGCCGTCCTGCTGGAGCTCGCGCAAGATGTGGAGATCAATTCGGTCCATGGCGCGATTATCTGCCACGGTGAAACATTTCTGCGCCCTCATTGGCAATCGTGTGCTCCGTCTCTTGGCCTACCGTTGCCGAGATGGCCCCGGAACCGGGCGGGGCCGCGGCACACCAGGCACGGAGAGGCGGCGGACATGCAGCGGACGAACGACGGAAGCCCCCGGCGGATCGTCGTCATCAGCACCGGCGGCACCATCGCGAGCCGCTGGCAGGGGACCGGCTACGCGGCCGACGCCTCCGGCGACGACGTCCTCGCCACCGCCCCGCTGCCCGAGGGCGTGACCGTCGAGGTCCGCGACCTCTTCAACGTCAACAGCTCCCTCCTGACCGCCGCCCACCAGCTCGTGCTGCTCCGCACGGTCCACGAGACCCTGGCGGACCCGGGCGTCGACGGCATCGTCGTCACCCACGGCACCGACACCCTGGAGGAGACCGCCTTCCTCCTGGACCTCCACCACGAGGACGCCCGCCCGGTCGTCCTCACCGGCGCCCAGCGCCCCTTCGGCACCGGCGACGGCGACGGCCCCGGCAACCTCTACGACGCCCTCCAGGTCGCCGCGACCGTCCGCGAGCTCGGCGTCCTCGTCGTCTTCGACGGCCGCGTCCACGCCGCCCGCGGCACGGTGAAGACCCGGACCCTCGCCGCCGACGCCTTCTCGGACCCCTCGTCCGAGCGCCTGGGGCGGGTCGGCTTCTCCCGCGTCGACATCGAGCGCCTCCCGGACCGTCCGGCCGTCCTCCCGCTGCCGTCCGCCGCCCGTACCGCCGACCCGGAGGCGGGCCGCGGCGCGCTGCCCCGGGTGGACGTCGTCTTCCACCACACCGACGGCGACCGGCTCCACTTCGACGCGGCCCTCGCCGCCGGGGCCCGCGGCATCGTCCTCGTCGCCACCGGCGCCGGGAACGCCACCCCGGAGATCGCCGAAGCCGTCGCCGAGGCCACCGCGCGGGGCGTCCTCGTCGCCGTCACCACCCGCGTCCCGTCCGGCCCGCTCGCCGAGATCTACACCGGCGGCGGCGCCGTCGACCTCGTCGCCAACGGCGGCCTGCTGACCGGCACCCTCCGGGCCGGCCAGGCCCGCATCGCCGTCCTGGCCGCGCTCCTCGCCGACTCCGACGGCGACGACCCGGCCCGCCGCACCGCCCTGCTGCGCCGCCTCCTCGAAGGCCCGGTCCGCCCCGCCCCCGCCCTCGCCACCGGCACCTCCCGCGAGGCCGCCCCCACTCCGGTCCCGACCCGCGCCTGACGGACGGATCCGTCCGGCGGGCGCCGCCCCCTCGGCACGGTCCGGCGGGCGCCGCCCCCGGTACCGTCCGGTGGGCCTCACCCTGCACCACCGGCTCGCGGGCGTCGAACCCGTCCTCCGCCCGCGAGCCGGAATCACCTCCCCCGTACGGCCCCGCTTCCTTCGGTACGGTGACGGATCCCCCGTCCCCGCCCACCGTCAGGAGCCCCCATGCCCGAGACCGGAGCCGCGGCCGAAGCGGCCGGGGACGCCACCGCGCAGGCCCACCGCGTCGTCCGCCTCCTCCGTGACGTCCTCGGCGACGCGGCCGTCCCGGCCGCCTGCGCGCACGGCTCCGCCGTCCTCGGCGGCCTCCGCCCCACCAGCGACGTCGACGTGCTGGCCGTGCTGGCCCGGCCGACCACCGGGGCCGAGCGCCGCGCCCTCACCGACGCGCTGCTCGCCGTCTCCGGCGCGCGGGCGTACGAGGGCCCCGCCCGGCCCGTCGAGCTGAGTCTGGTCGTCCACGCCGAGATCCGCCCCTGGCGGTATCCGCCGGTCTGCGAGTACCTCTACGGCGAGTGGCTGCGGGACGACTTCGAGGCCGGGCTCACCCCCGCGCCCGCGCCCTGTCCCGATCTGGCCCCGCTGATCACCATGGCCCGCGCCGGCGACGTCTCCCTGCTCGGCCCGCGCCCGTCCGCGCTGTTCGACCCGGTCCCGGAGGCCGACCTTCGGGCGGCGATCGTCGCGGGCGTGCCCGAGCTCCTCGCCGACCTGGACGGCGACACCCGCAACGTCCTGCTCACCCTGGCCCGGATCCTCACCACCCTGCGGACCGGCCGGATCCGGTCGAAGGACGCGGCGGCGGCCGCGCTGCTGCCGGAGCTTCCGGAGGAGCACCGCCCGGTGCTCGCGGCGGCGCGGGCCCAGTACCTGGCGGGGGAGTACGGCTCCTGGGCGGACGCGCTCCCCGCCGCGCGGGCCCACGCGGCGCATGTCGCCGGGGAGATCAAGAGGGCGTATCCGGCCTGAAGTTACCCGTCGGTTTCTCGTGACTTCCTCGGCGGCCGGTCGTAGAACATGTTCCCATTCGCTCACGAGTGAGGAAGATCACATGAGTGAACGCCCCCTGTCCGCCCAGGGAATTCACGGGGTCAGCCGCCGCCGTTTTCTGACGGGAACAGGTTCCGTTCTCGGTGCCGCCGCCCTGGCCGGCACCCTCACCACCCCCGCCCGGGCCGAGGTCCCCGGCCTGAACGTCTGTCCCATCGCCGACGGCTCCCACGTGCGCGCCCTCGTCGTCGGCACCGGCTACGGCGGCTCGGTCGCCGCCCTCCGCCTGGCCCGCGCCGGCGTCGACGTCCACATGATCGAGATGGGCATGGCCTGGGACGCCACCGGCCCCGACGGCAAGATCTTCGCCAACACCACCACCCCCGACTACCGCTCCTTCTGGCTGCGCACCCGCACCAAGCAGCCGCTGAGCCAGTTCCTCGGCTTCCCCCTCGACAAGGACGTGCCCCGCCACACCGGCATCCTCGACGCCGAGGACTTCGCCGGCATCACCGTCTACCAGGGCCGCGGCATCGGCGGCGGCTCGCTCGTCAACGGCGGCATGGCCGTCACCCCGCTCCGCGAGCGCTTCCCCGGGATCCTTCCCACCGTCGATCCGGCGGAGATGTACGCCACCTACTACCCGCGCGCCAACGCGGGCCTCGGCGTCACCTCCGTCGACGAGGCCTGGTGGGAGAGCACCGACGCCTACCAGTACGCGCGGGTGGGCCGCAAGCACGCCCAGCGCTCCGGCTTCCCCTTCGTCTTCGTGCCCAACGTCTACGACTGGGACTACATGAAGCAGGAGGCCGCCGGAGCCGTACCGAAGTCCGCCCTGGCCGGCGAGGTCATCTACGGCAACAACCACGGCAAGAAGAGCCTCCAGAAGACCTATCTCGCCCAGGCCGCCGCCACCGGCCGGGTCACCGTCTCCGCCCTGCACCGGGTCACCTCGGTCACCCCGGCCGCCGCCGGCGGCTACACCGTGGCCATCGAACAGATCGACACCACCGGCGCCGTCCTCGCCGCCAAGACCGTCCGCGCCGACCGGGTCTTCTTCGCCGCCGGCAGCGTCGGCACCAGCAAGCTCCTCACCCGCCTCAAGGCCACCGGCGCGCTGCCCGCCCTCAACGAGCACATCGGCAAGGGCTGGGGCGACAACGGCAACGTCATGTGCGGCCGGGCCAACCACATGTGGGACCCCACCGGAAAACTCCAGTCCGCCATGCCCACCGCCGGCATCGACAACTGGAACGCGGGCGGCGCCTTCGCCGAGGTCGCCCCGCTGCCCACCGGCATCGAGACCTACGCCTCCTTCTACCTCTCCATCACCCGCACCCCGCACCGCGCCGAGTTCACCTGGAACCAGGCCGCCGGCCGGGTCGACCTCAGCTGGGACCGGTCCTGGAAGCAGGCCTCCATCGACATGGCGAAGTCCATCTTCGACAAGATCAACGCCAAGGAGGGCACGATCTACCGCACCGACCTCTTCGGCGCGTACAAGATCTGGGGCGACCACCTCACCTACCACCCCCTCGGCGGCGCCGTCCTCGACCGCGCCACCGACAACCACGGCCGCCTCCACGGCTACCAGGGCCTCTACGTCATCGACGGCTCCCTGATCCCCGGCAACACCAGCGTCAACCCCTTCGTCACCATCACCGCCCTCGCCGAACGCAACATCGAGCGCATCATCGCCGAGGACTTCTGAGCGTGCCCCGGACGCGCGAGGGCCGGCCGGTGGGAGCACCGGCCGGCCCTTTCCCGCTCCGCGGGCTCACCCCGTCGGCAGGACGCACACCTCGTCGAGCCCGAGGACCCGGTTCAGCCGCCCGAAGGCCAGCCACGAACCCAGGCTCATCGTCAGCTCCACGATCTCCGCCTGGCTGTAGTGCGCCGTCATCCGCGACCAGAACTCCTCGTCCAGGCCGTGGTGGTCGAGCGCGTACCGCTCCGCGTACTCCGCCGCCAGCCGCGTCCGCACGTCGAAGGCGTCCGACACCTCCGTCGTCCGCCAGGCCGCGACCACCTCGTCGAAGCCCTCCTCGACCTTCTCCCCGTCCCGGTCCGTGCGCCAGTCCAGACAGAAGCCGCAGCCGTTGATCTGGGCGATCCGCAGCCGCGCCGCCTCGAACTCGCGCAGCCCCAGGGTCGTATGGGCGTACACCGACAGCGAGAAGTTCGCCGCCGCCGTCCCGATCTCCGGGACCATGTCGCCCCACACGTAGCCGATCGGCTCCTGCCCCTCGGGAATGTCGATGATCACCGTGGTCTCCTTCCCAGCTTGCCCACCGCCGGGCGTATCGGCACGTCCAGCGCGTCGTACAGCCCCGGGCCGGCCGCCGCCAGCCAGTCGATCGCCCCGACGAGGCGTCCCACCGCCGTCGCGTTCCCGCCGGCCGCCCGGTTCTCGTCCTCGTCGGTGGCCGCCACCGTCACCTCGATCCTCGGCCGGCCCTCGACGATCACCCGGTGGGCCCCGGCGCCGTCCGGCGGCACCGGCCAGTCCGGCGCGCAGGACGGATGGATCCGGGTCACGTGCTCGATCACGATCCGCGGCTCGCCGCCGACGACCCCCTGCACCTCGAACCGGACCGCGCCCTGCGTGCCCGCCTCGAAGACGCCCATCGTCCGCGTCCCCACCGTGGCCTCCAGCGGCCGCCGGTCCACCGTCTCGCGGATCTCCTCCACCTCCACGCCCAGAGCCCGTGCCATCAGCCGGATCTGCCCGCCCCACACCATCGTCGGGACCGACGGGAAGAGCATCGGCGGCTCGTAGTCGAGGGGCTTGCCCATCCCGATCAGCTCGCGCACGGAGAACTCCTGCTCGTACGTCGAGTAGTCGAAGATCTCCTGGCAGCGGACCGCGTCCACGGTCGTGCCCAGGCCGCTCACCAGCAGCGGCAGCACGTCGTTGCCCCAGCCCGGGTCCACCCCGGAGGCGAACAGCGAGCCGCCGCCCTCGGCCACCGCCGCGAGCACCGGGTCGCGGAACTCGGGCGGGGCGTTCCGCGGGTCGTACAGCGGGTACAGCGACGGCGTCACCACCACCGCCCCCGCCGCCACCGCCCGCACCACGTCCTCCAGGGCGCCGTCGGGCCGCACGTCCCCGGAGGCCGCGTACACCACGGCCCCCGGCCGCGCGCCCAGGACCGCCCCGACGTCGTCGGTCGCGACCACCCCGAGCTCGTGCCCGAGGCCCGCGAGCGCGCCCGCGTCCCGGCCCACCTTCGCCGGGTCGGCGACGAGGACCGCCGCCAGTTCGAGCCCGGGATGGGCGTCCACGGCCCGGATGGCCGCCCGCCCGACATTTCCGGTTCCCCACACCACCGTCCGTATCATGCGCGGAGGGTAGCGCCGGGGGACGGAGGTTCCCAGAGCCGTGACGCCACGATCTGACGAGACGTCAGATCTCGTGTCCCGTACGGTCGGTCAGGACAGCCGCAGCGTCACGAACGGGATCGTGTCCCCCGGCAGCACATACCGCTCCACCTCCGTGAAGCCCCGTGCCCGCGCGAACCGCAGCCCCTCCCCGTTCGACGCGAGCACCACCGTCTCCACCCCGTCCCCGCCCAGCGTCCCCGCGTGCGCGAGCCCCCGCTCGTACAGCACCGTCCCGAAACCCCGTCCCCGGTACTCCGGCAGGATCCGCGCGATCACCGTCGCCGCCGCCGTCTCCCCGTCCGGCGGCCGCACCGTCGAGCAGCCCACCGCCACCCCGCCCAGGTACGCCACGTCCAGCCGGTTCCGCCCGGCCCGCTCCCGCACCTCGTCCTCGGACAGCACCGCCGTCGGGACGACCGCGTTGTGGACCGCCCGCCAGTCGGCCGACTCCCGCCCGCCCGCCACCGGAACCACCCGCAGCTCCCCGTACCCCTCAAGACCGCTCATGCCCGCACCCAACCCCGCCCCCGCCCGCCGGTCAACCCGCCTCCCGGCCCCGCCCGCTCCGCCGTACGGGTGGGCCGCCGCCGTCCCGCGCAGCGCCGCCCGCCGAACGGGTACGGATCGCTCCACTGCCCCCGGCCAGGAGGATGCCTTCCCATGCCCGCATTCGTCCGCAAGGGCGCCCCCGCGCTCCTCGGCGCCGGCACCCTGTGCGCGGCCCTGCTGCTCACCGCCTGCGCGCACCCCGCACCGACCGGCCCGGCCCCGGCGACCGCCACCGCGCCCGCGCCCGTGAAGAGCCCGACGGCCGCGGCCACCGACGCCCGCCCCCGCACCGCCCCGCGCGTCCCCGGCCTCGGCCCGCTCACCCAGGCCCGGATCCCCGACGGCGCCACACAGGCCCTCGTCGTCACCGGCGCCACCGAGAACAGCAACACCGCCACCGCCGTCCTCCACCAGCGCGCCCCCGGCGGCCGCTGGTACGAGGCCGGCGGCCCCTGGTCCGCCCGCAACGCCCTCAAGGGATGGACCGACGACCACTCCGCGGGCGATCTGCGCACCCCCATCGGCGTCTACCGCATCGGCGACGCGGGCGGCCGGCTGCCCGACCCCGGCGGCCGCCTCCCCTACGACGAGGACCCCGAGTTCGCCATCAGCGGCACCGGCTTCCGCGGCGAGTCCCTCGAAGGCTCCTTCGACCACGTCATCGCCATCGACTACAACCGCGTCCCCGGCCGCACCCCGCTCGACAAGGAACGCCCGCTCGGCGCCGGCAAGGGCGGCGGCGTCTGGATCCACGTCGACCACGGCGGCCCCACCCAGGCCTGCGTGGCCCTCGACCGCGACGACCTGCGGGCCCTCCTCCTCGCCCTCGACCCGGCCGCCGAACCCGTCGTCGTCATGGGGCCGGCCCCCGAACTCGCCCGCTGAGCGGGCGGATCCAGGGGCCGGCCGGGGCGCCGAGCCGGGCGCGGGGGAGCGGACTCAGCCGACCGCTCCCCGGAACGGCTCGGTGTGCAGCCGCACCTGATCGGGGGTCAGATAGGCGTCGGTGTACTCGAAGTCCCGCAGCGTCCCCGCCTTCGACGCCAGGAACCCGGTCCGCACGTAGTCGTCCCCGGCCACCGCGTTCAGCAGCCAGTTCGTCATCACCCGGGTCTTCGCCACGTTCGTCCGCAGCGCCGCCCAGTGGTAGCCGCGCGCCACCGCCTGCGCGGCGGGCCCGTGCAGCTCCACGCCCAGCGGCTTCGACACCCCGTCCATGCCGCCCAGGTCCACCACCAGACCGAGGTCCTTGTGCGTGTACGGCCGAGGGGCCTCGCCGCGCAGGGTCGCCACCAGGTTGTCCGCGACCGCCTTGCCCTGACGCATCGCGTGCTGCGCCGTCGGCGGGCAGATCGCGCCCTCCTCGCCCTTCGCCAGGTCCGGCACGGCCGCCGCGTCGCCCAGCGCCCACACCCCGTCGACCCCCGGAACCCGCATCTCGGGCGTCGCCACGAGCCGGCCGCGTACGGTCTCCGCGCCGACCGTCCCGACCAGCGGGCTCGCCGCCACACCGGCCGTCCAGATCAGGGTGCGGCAGGGCAGCACCCGGCCGTCCGTCAGGGTGACGTTCTCGTCGTCCACCGAGGCCACCGACACCCCCAGCGAGACCTGGATGCCCCGCTTCGTGAGGATGTCCATCGCCGCCGCGCCCAGTTTGTCGCCCAGCTCGGGCATCAGCCGGGGCGCGATGTCCACCAGATGCCACTTGATCAGGGCCGGGTCGAGCCGCGGATAGCGCTTGACCGCGTTGTGGGTGAGCAGCTGGAGGCAGGCCGCCGTCTCGGTGCCCGCGTAGCCGCCGCCGACGACCACGAACTGCAGCCGGGCCGCCCGCTCGGCGTCGTCGTCGCTCGCGTCCGCCAGGTCCAGCTGGGCGATCACGTGGTCCCGGACGTAGACCGCCTCCGCCAGGGTCTTCATGCCCCGGGCGTGGTCGGCGAGCCCCGGGATGTCGAAGGTCCGGGTCACGCTGCCGGGCGCGAGCACCAGATGGTCGTAGGGCTCGACGGAGAACTCCCCGGAGATCGTCCGGACCACCACGGCCTTCGCCGCCGTGTCCACGCCCACCGCGCCACCGGGCACGATCCGCGTCCGGTGCTTCTGACTGCGCCGCAGCGACAGCGCCACCGACTGGGGCGTCAGGACGCCCGCGGCCACCTGGGGGAGCAGCGGCAGGTAGAGCTGGTACGAGAAGGGCGAGAGCAGCGTGATCCGCGCCTCCCGCTCGGTCAGCCGCCGTTCGAGCCGCTTCACACAGCCCACGCCGGCGAACCCGGCGCCCACCACGAGGATCCTCGGTCGCGTCACGGTTGCCGCCTTCCGTATGAGCGTGCAAAGTGCCGTGCCCTGTGACTGCATAGGGGCATGTGGCAGTTTTTCGCTGACTATCCGTGGTTCACCCTTTTTATCGTCATTGCGGCGGGATCGCTCTTCGGCATGGTCCGCTTCGGTCCCGTGAAGCTCGGCGCGGCCGGTGTCCTCTTCGTCGGCCTGCTGGTCGGCGCCCTGGACCCGGACGTCGGCGCGGCGGTGCCCGCCGGGCTGTCCGTCCTCGGTCTCGCCCTGTACGTCTACACGGTGGGCCTGGAGGCCGGACCCGCCTTCTTCCGCGAGCTGCGGCCCCAGCTGGCGGTGATGGTCGGCGCGATCGCCGCGCTGGTCCTCACCGCCCTCGCCGTCGGCCTCGTCGGCAGCGGCCTCCTCGACATCCCCGGCCCCTTCCTCGCCGGCGGATACGCGGGCATCGGCACCACCACCCCCGGCCTCGCCGCCGCCCAGGCCGCCTCCGACGACCCGACGCAGGCGGCCACCGGCTACGCGATCGGCTACCCGCTGGCCGTCATCCTCACCATCCTGTTCGTCGCGGCCGTCGCGGGCGCCCGGAACTGGCCGGGCCGCCGCGACCCCGGTACCGGCCTCCCCGACCGGCTCGTCACCCGGACGGTCGACCTCACCCGCCCGGCCCGCTGGGCCGACGTCCCCGGCGCGGCCTCCGGTGACCTCCTCGCCAGCGCCCACCGCCCGGCGGGCGGCACCGTCCGCATCGTCGACGCGGGCGACCCCGGGCCGCTCGCCCCCGGCGACGCGCTCGTCCTCGTCGGCGGCCCCGAGGCGGTCGCCGCCGGCGTCGCGGCCCTCGGCACGGAGGCGGCCGAGCACCTCCTCGACCACCGCGACGTCGTCGACTACCGCCGCATCCTCCTCACCAACCCCGACCTCGCCGCCCGCACCGTCGCCGAACTCGGCCTCGGCGAGCGCTTCGGGGCCCGCGCCACCCGGGTCCGCCGCGGCGACCGGGACCTCCTCGCCCACGACGACCTGCTGCTCCAGCTCGACGACCGCGTCCGCGTCGCCATGCCCCGCGAACGCACCGCCGACGTCACCGCCTACCTCGGCGACACCGAGGCCAAGGTCAGCGAGGTCAGCGCCGTCAGCATGGGCCTCGGCCTCGCCGCCGGCTTCCTCATCGGCATCCCCCGGCTCACGATCGGCTCCACGGTCCTCTCCCTCGGCACCGCCGCGGGCCCCCTCGTCATGGCCATGGTCCTCGGCAGGCTCCGCCGCACCGGCCCCCTCGTCTGGGTGCTGCCCACCCGCGCCAACCTCACCCTGCGCCAGATCGGCCTGCTCGTCTTCCTCGCCTGCGTCGGCCTCACCTCCGGCTACGCCTTCCGCCGCGACGCCTTCTCCGTCTTCGGCCTCAAGCTCCTCGCCGTCCTCGTCGTCGGCGCGGTGCTCAGCTACGCCCTGATGGTCCTGGTCTGCCGCCTCCTCGGCCAGAGCCGCCCCCGCACGATGGGCCTGCTCGCCGGATACGTCGGCAACCCCGCCATCACCGCGTACGCCAACAGCCGGGTCTCCGACAGCCGGGTCAACACCGGCTACGCCACCCTCTTCGCCCTCGCCATCCTGGTGAAGATCGTCTGCGTCCAGCTCATCGTCGGCCTCTGACGGGCGGCCTCGCGCGACCCGGGTTACGTTGCCCGAGGACCCCGCACGGAAGGTGACACGCGCCCATGACCACGTACCAGGTCGGCTACTTCGTCGGCAGCCTGTCGACGAAGTCCATCAACCGGATCCTCTCCCGGGCCCTCATCAGGGTCGCCCCTCCGGGGCTGGAGTTCCGCGAGATCCCGATCAAGGACCTCCCCCTCTACAACCACGACCACGACGCCGACTACCCGCCGGAGGGCAAGGCCCTCAAGGAGGCCATCGCCTCGGTGGACGCCGTCCTCTTCGTCACCCCGGAGTACAACCGCTCCATCCCCGGCGGCCTGAAGAACGCCATCGACTGGGCCAGCCGCCCCTGGGGCACCAACTCCTTCACCCACAAGCCGTCCGCCGTCATCGGCGCCTCCCCGGGCAAGATCGGCACCGCCGTCGCCCAGCAGAGCCTCCGCTCCGTCCTCAGCTTCTGCAACTCGCCGCAGATGAACGCCCCCGAGGCGTACATCCAGTTCACCCCCGGTCTCTTCTCCGACGACGGCGAGGTCACCGACCCCACCACGCAGCAGTTCCTCGCGGACTTCATGGAGGACTTCAAGGCCTTCATCGAACGCGTCCTGACGGTCCTGCCCCGGACCTAGCCCACGCTGTACGAGTCCCGCCCCGAGGAGGACACGCGTCACCTCGCCTCCGGCTACCGAAGCGCAGCTCGGGATCCGACACCTCCCCGTCACGGAGCAGCCGCACGTCCGCGCGATAGCCCGCCGACGTCCGCCACGGCCCCCGGTCGCCCTGGCGCGGCAGTTCGTCCGCGGCCCGCCGGACGTACCCCGCGCCGAGGTCGAAGAGCGGCCGGGTCGGCATGGCGGGATCGGCCGGCTCGGGGCGGCACGAGGCCAGGCCGTGCGCGTCCATGTGCCGGAGCAGCCGGCACAGGTGCTCGCCGACCAGGTCGATCTTCAGCGTCCAGGACGCGTGGGTGTAGCCGATCGCGAGGGCGAGGTTCGGCACCCCGGACAGCATCAGCCCCTTGAAGACGACGGTGTCCGCGAGGCGCACGGGGGTGCCGTCGACGGTGAGCGTGATGCCGCCCAGGAGGCGGACGTTCAGGCCGGTGGCGGTGACGACGACATCCGCGTCGACGTGCCCGCCGGAGGCGAGCTCCACGCCGGTCCCGGTGAAGGCCGTGACCCGGTCGGTCACCACCGTCGCCCGCCCCTCCCGGACCGCCGTGAACAGGTCCCCGTCGGGCGCGGTGCACAGCCGCTGGTCCCACGGCTCGTACGGCGGGTTGAAGTGCTCGTCGACCGGGTAACCGGGCGGCAGCCGCCGGGCGTTGAGCCGGCGGATCAGGCGGCGCGCCGCCTTCGGGTGGCGCCGGCAGAAGCGGAAGAACGCGCTCTGCAGGAGGACGTTCTTCCGCCGGACCAGCGCGTGGGCGCGCCGCTCGCCGAGGCAGCGGCGCAGGGCGTCGGCGAGCGCGTCGTTCCTGTTCACCGGCAGGACGTACGTCGGCGTCCGCTGCACCATCGTCACGTGTGCGGCGGCGCCGGCCAGGGCGGGCACCAGCGTGACGGCGGTCGCGCCGCTGCCGATGACCACGACCCGCTTGCCCGCGTGGTCGAGGTCGTCCGGCCAGTGCTGCGGGTGCGCGATCGCGCCGCCGAACCGCTCCCGGCCCTCGAACTCGGGGGTGAAGCCCTCGTCGTAGCGGTAGTAGCCGCCGGCGGCGACCAGCCAGCCGCAGGTCAGCGTGACCGTCTCGCCCGTGTCGGTGCGCTCCGCCGCCACGGTCCACAGGGCCCGCTCGCTCGACCAGGAGGCGGCGCGCACCCGGTGGTGGGGGCGGATGGCGCCGTCGAGCCCGTGCTCGGTCGCGGTCTCGCGCAGGTAGTCCCGGATCCGGGACCCGTCGGCGATGGCCTGCCGGTCCCGCCAGGGCTTGAAGGCGTAGCCGAAGGTGTGCAGGTCGGAGTCGGACCGGATGCCGGGGTAGCGGAAGAGGTCCCACGTGCCGCCGAGGGAGGCGCGGGCCTCCAGGATCGCGAAGCTCTTCCCGGGCAGCTTCCCGCGGAGGTGACAGGCGATGCCGATGCCGGACATCCCGGCACCCACGACGAGGACGTCCAGGTGCTCGACACCGTCCGTCCCGGTTCCTCCGGCCGGCCCGTCGGGTACTGACGGCCCGTAGGGTCGGGTCCGCCCCGCCCCTCCCGCGGCGGCGCCGCTCATGCGGCGCCCCCGTCCGCTTCGTCCGCCCCGCCCGCCACCAGAGCGGTCACCAGACGGCGGACCGCGGGTCGGGGGTCGGGGGAGCCGGGCCAGGCGGTCATCAGGAGGTGGTGGCCGGCGCCCACCAGGGCGAGGGCGACGGACGCCGGGTCCAGGGAGGCGGGGGTGCGGCCGAGGTCGCGTTCGGCCTCCAGGTAGGCGGCGACGGCCGCCTCGATCGAGGCGAAGCCCGGCGCGCCGGCCGCCAGGGCCTCGCGGACGCGCAGCGCGGCGGCGGGGCGGGCCATGGCGAGGCCGGAGACGGCGGGGCCGCCGGAATCGAAGAGGGCCTGGACGACGGTGTCGAGGTTGCCGGCCACCGTGCCCCGGCCGACCAGCCCGGTGAGGGCCCGCGCGCTCGCCGTCGTGCGGGCGAAGCGGTCGAGGCACAGCTCGGCGACGAACTCGTCGAAGCCCTCGAAGTGCGCGTGCAGCAGCCCCTTGGCGCACCCCGCCTCGGTGGTCACGGACCGGCTGGTGAGTGCCCCCGGCCCGTCCCGCTCCACCACCCGCTCGGCCGCCGCGAACAGTCGTTCGCGCACATCGGGCGTCGCCACTCCACGCGGTGACATGAACCCGCCCTCCTCTCCGTCGTACGTCGCTCGTGCCTCCCGGGCGTCCGGCCGCGGGATCACCTGGATCGTAAACGGGATTGCCGGAATGGGCGCACGCCCATACTGTGGGCCGCACGAGAATGGGCAGCCGCCCATTTTCGTCCCGTCCACCGTGGAGGCAGCCGTGACCGTCATCGTCAACACCGCGCAGGAGCAGGCGTGGAACGGCCCGGAGGGCGCCCACTGGGCCCGCCACCAGGACCGCTGGAACGCCGTCAACGACGGATTCAACGAGCCGCTGCTCGACGCGGCCCGCATCGGGGACCGCGACCGCACCCTCGACATCGGCTGCGGCGCCGGCCGCACCACCCGGCTCGCCGCCCTCCGCGCCCCGCGGGGACACGCGCTCGGCCTCGACCTCTCCGGCCCCATGCTCACCGAGGCCCGCACCCTGGCGGAGGCCGAAGGGGTCCGCAACGCCACCTTCACCCGGGGCGACGCCCAGACCCACCCCCTCGACCAGGGCGCCTTCGACGCGGTGATCAGCCGCTACGGCGCCATGTTCTTCGCCGACCCCGAGGCCGCCTTCGGGAACATCGCCCGCGCCCTGCGCCCCGGCGGCCGGCTCGCCCTGGTCTGCCCGTCGGACCCCGGCCTGAACGACTGGGTCACCGCCATGACCTCCCTGCGCGGCGTCCTGCCCGTCGGCGACTTCGCCCGCCTCGGACATCCGGGCATGTTCTCCCTCGGCGAGCCGGACCGCGTCCGCGCCGTCCTCACCGCCGCCGGCTTCACCGCGATCGCACTCGCCGAGACGCGCGCGTACGGCACCTGGGGCCGGGACGCCGCGGACGCGGCGGACTTCCTCCTCGCCACCGGCCCCGGCCGCCACCTGATGGACCAGGCCGACGAGCCCGCCCGGCTCCGCGCCCGCGCGGCCCTCACCGACCACCTGCGCGTCCACGAGCAGCCCGACGGCACGGTCCGGCTGCTCAGCACCGCGTGGCTGATCACGGCGGACCGCCCCTGAGGCGCGCATCGAGTCGTGATCACCGAGTCGTGATCACCGGGTGGCCGTACCGGATGTCACGGCCCCCCGGCTCCGGCCCCCCGGCTCCGGCCTTCCGGTCCGTCAGGCTCCGGGCAGGATCCGGCGCGTCTCGTAGGCCCACATCGCGATCTCGACCCGGTTGCGGGCGCCGAGTTTGGCCATCAGGCTGGCCAGATGCGTCTTCACCGTGCTGAGGCTGATGTGCAGCGCATCGGCGATCTCGGTGTTGGTCAGCCCGCGGGCGACGGCGAGGAGCACCTGCTCCTCGCGGGCGGTGACGGGGGAGACCGGCTGGGCCACCGGCCGGCCGGCGGGCAGGTCCGCGAACGTCTGGAGCAGGCGGACGGTGACGCTCGGCGCGATGAGCGCCTCCCCGTCGGACGCCGACCGCACGGCCTGCGCCAGAAGGTCGGGTCCCGTGTCCTTGAGGAGGAATCCGCGGGCGCCGGCACGCAGCGAGCCGTAGACGTACTCGTCGAGGTCGAACGTGGTGATGACGACCACGGCCAGCGGGTCGGCGACGCCCGGGCCGGCGATCAGCCGGGTGGCCTCAAGACCGTCGAGTACGGGCATGCGGATGTCGAACAGGCAGACGTCCGGACGCAGTTCGCGGGCCAGACGTACCGCTTCGCGCCCGTCGGCGGCCTCGCCGACCACCTCGATGCCGGGCTGGGCGTTCAGCATGATCCGCAACCCGGTGCGGATGATCGTCTGGTCGTCAGCGACGAGGACGCGAATGGACACCGCTCTCGTTCCTCGCTCTCGGCAGTTCGGCGTCGACACACCAGCCCCGGTCGGTACCGGGGCCGGCTCGTAGTGTGCCCCCGAGCAGGGTCGCGCGCTCGCGCAGTCCGGTAAGTCCGTATCCCTCGCGACCCCGGCCGGTGCGCCGGCCGTCGTCGCGCACGCTCACCCGCACCGTGTGCCGTTCCGCGGCGACCCGGACGACGAGCTCGGTCGCGTCGACCGCGTGGCGCAGCGCGTTGGTCACCGACTCCTGCACGATCCGGTAGACCGCCGCGTCCACGGCCGGGGGCAGCGCGTCCAGTTCGCCGTCGAGCCCCAGGTCGACCCTGAGGCGACCACCCGGGGTGCGCACCAGGCGCTCCAGATCCGCGACTCCCGCGGGGGGAGCGAGCTCGGCGCCGACCTCGCGGTCGCGCAGCGCGGCGACCATGGCGCGCATCTCCTCCAGGGTGCGCGCCCCCTCCTCCTCGACCCCCTCCAGCGCCTCGACGGCGGCGGACGGGTCGGTGCCCGCGAGCACCCGGCCCGCCTGCGCGATGATCACCATGGCCGACACGTGATGGGCCACCGTGTCGTGCAGTTCCCGGGCGAGCTGCTCGCGCTCGCGGGAGCGCACCTGCTCCAACTGCCGCTCGCGAGCGGTCACCCGGAACCGCACGGCCGCCCCGACCACTCCGGGCAGCAGCAGGAAGGCGATGCCCACGAGCTTCTCGACGACCGGGGTCCCGTCCATGGCGACACACAGCACGCCGGCCGCGACGATCACCGCCCCGCCCAGCACGGTCTCGCGTCCCGATCCCCACCGGGGCAGCGCGTACACCAGCACGAGCACGACCCCGCCGGTGTACAGGCCGACGGGCTCGCGCGGTGCGCCGACGAGCGAGGCCACCGCAAGCAGGGCCACCGAGCCGAACGCCAGCGTCACCATCGCCAGCGGGCGGGTCCGGCGCCACAGGGGCAGCAGGCACAGCCATACGGCGAACACCACCGCCACCGGCCGCCACACGACGTCCTCGCGCAGGGTGGCCTCCAGCACCACACCGGCGAGGCCCGCGGCGAGCAGGGCCCAGTCCCGCCGCACCCGGGCGGGCGCGCCGGGCGGCCGGGGTTCGGTCCACAGGGTTCGCAGGTCGTCTCGGAGCACGCTTCTCAGCCTAAGGACCGCGGAGCGCCGCGCATCGGCCGAAAGGACGGGTCGTCACTCCGCCCCGGGGCCGACCGATCCGCGGCCCGCGGGCCGATGCCGCGGAGCGACGTGGCGGCGAACCTCGGCAACGGCGGCCGTACAAGGACGGCCGACGAGGTGGTTGGAGGACCCGATGCTCTCGAAAGCCCTGTTGCGCCTGGGCACAGGCGCCGCCCGCCATCCCTGGCGGGTGATCGCGGCATGGCTGATCGCCACCACGCTCGCCGTCCTCGCCGCCGTCGCCTTCGGCGGGCGCACCGCGGACACGATGACCGCGCCGGGGCTGGACTCCCAGCGGGCCGCGGAACTGATCGAGCGGGCAGGCACCGGCCAGGAGGGGATGACCGCCCAAGTGGTCGTCACCCCCCTCGACGACGGTGCGACGTTCGTCGACGACGACGGCGCGCGCACCGCTCTCACGCGGCTGCGGGCCGAGGTGGGACGGCTGCCGCACGTGCTCGGCACGAGCGACCCGGCGGGCGCGCTCGACGCGGGCGGGGACACCGCCGTGCGCGGCGGCCTCGTCTCGGCCGACGGGCGGATCGCGGTCGTCCGGGTGCAGTACCCCGACCAGAGCCGGCTGTCGGCCGAGGACCTCGACGCCCTCGTCGGCCTCGGCGACCGGCTGCGCGCCGAGCTGCCGCTGCGCGTCGAGATGGGCGGGAGCCTCTTCTACGCCTTCTCCGACCCCGACGGCGGCACGAGCGAGCTGATCGGCCTCCTCGCCGCGGCCGCCATCCTGTTCCTGGCGTTCGGTTCGCTCGTCGCCGCCGCGCTGCCGATCGGCATGGCGGTCTTCGGGCTGACCGTCGGGGTCGCCGCGATGACGGTACTGGCGGGGGTGACGGAGGTCCCCGCCTTCGCACCGATCCTGGGCAGCATGGTCGGGCTCGGAGTGGGCATCGACTACGCGCTGTTCGTGCTCGCCCGGCACCGGGAGTACCTCGCGTGCGGGCTCGGTCCGCAGGCGGCGGCCGGACGGGCGGTCGCCACGGCGGGGCGGCCGGTGGTCTTCGCCGGCGTCACCGTCGTCGTGTCGATCCTCGGACTGGCGGTCGCGAACGTGCCGTTCATGACGGTGGGCGGGGTCGCCGTCTCGGTCGTCGTCCTGACGATGGTGCTCGCGTCGGTGACGCTGCTGCCGGCCTTCCTCGGCGCGGCGGGCCCGCGCCTGGGCCGGACCGGCCGGATCGGCCGGGCGCTGCGGACCCGGAAGCCGGGCCGGCTCGCACGGCGGCGGGACCCGGCGGCAGGTGCCGCCCGCGCCGCGGGGTGGCGTCGCTGGATCGGGCACGTCAGCCGGCACCCGGTGCCGTACGCGGTCGGCGCGGCGGCGCTGCTGCTGACGGCGACGCTGCCCGTGCTCGGCCTGCGCGTCGGCCTGCCCGACGACGGCTCACTGCCGCAGAGCCGTACCGAGCGCCGGGCCTACGACCTCGTCGCCGAGGGGTTCGGCCCGGGGATCAACGGTCCCCTCGTCATCGCCGCGGACCCCACCGGTGATCCGGGCGTGCTGGACCGGATCGCCGGGGCGGTCGCGGCGGATCCGGGCATCGCGTCCGTCGCGCCGACGCGCGTCGACCGGGCCACCGGCATCGCGACCCTCGTGGTGTTCCCGACCACCAGCCCTCAGGACAAGGCCACGGCCGACACCCTCGCCCGGCTGCGCACCGACGTGCTGCCCACGGCGATCGGGCAGGGCCCGGCCAGGGCACACGTCGGCGGCGCCGCCGCGAGCCTGTCCGACGTGGGCCGGCGCACCAGCGAACGCCTGCCGGCGTTCGTCGCCGCCGTGCTGGCGCTGTCGTTCCTGCTGCTGATGCTGGTCTTCCGGTCGGTACTCGTACCGCTCAAGGCGGTACTGCTGAACCTGCTGAGCATCGGCGCGGCCTACGGCATCATGGTCGCGGTCTTCCAGTGGGGCTGGGGAGGCGCGCTCATCGGCCTGGAGGCGACGGTTCCGATCGTGTCGTTCATCCCGATGTTCCTCTTCGCCATCCTGTTCGGCCTGTCGATGGACTACGAGGTGTTCCTCCTCTCCCGCGTACGCGAGGAGTACCTGCGCACCGGTGACAACGGCACGGCGATCGTCGAGGGCGTCTCGCGCACCGCCCGGATCATCACCTCGGCCGCCCTCATCATGGTGGCCGTCTTCCTGTCCTTCGCCGTCGCCGACGACCCCTCCGCCAAGATGTTCGGGTTCGGCCTGGCCACCGCGATCTTCATCGACGCCACGGTCGTCCGCATGGTGCTGGTACCGGCGACCATGACGCTCCTCGGCCGGACCAACTGGTGGCTGCCGACGTGGCTGGACCGGTTGCTTCCCCACGGCCCGGTCGGCACCGACGGCACCGACACCAACGACAACCCCGAGGCGGCATCCACGGGCGAGGCCCCGCGTCCACGGCTCGCCGACTGACTCGACCCCTGCCCCCTGCTGCCGCGGCCGCCGGGGGTACGGGCCGAACCCGAAGCCGTCCTCGGATCCCGGGGAGTCCCCCGGGGACTAGGAGACGACCACCCCCAGCGGGCGCGAGCCCGCCGCGAGGCGCTTCACCTCGCCGGAGCCGAGGTCGACGACGCTGATCCCGTCCCAGTACCCGTCCCGGGTGAAGCCGCCGGTCACGTACGCGGTCCGGCCGTCCTTCGACACGGCGACGTCCTCGTGCGGCCCGTCGAGCGGGTAGACCCGCTCCCCGCCCTCGGGCGACCGGACGGTCAGCGAGGGTCCGCGGTCCTCGCTCGGGTCGATCGGCCCGGTGCCGACGGCGTACAGCGTCCCGTCCGCCGTCACGGCAGCCCCGTGCTGGTGGGTGTTCGCCGTCATGTCCTCGATCTCGACCCGGCCGGTGGCCGGGTCCACGACGGCGAGCCGCTCGCCCTCGAAGGGCAGCAGCAGCTTCCCGTCCGAGGGGCGTACGGCGGTGTAGTGCGGCTTCAGCCAGGAGCCGAGCCCGCCCTCCGTGCCGTACGGGGCGACCTCGACGCGCCGGGTGTCGAGGGAGGCCGCGTCGACGACGGTCACATCGAAGGAGTCGTGGTTCGTCGCGTACACGGAGGACCCGTCCCGGCTCACGTCCACGTCGAACGGCCGGCGCCCGACGTCGACCACGTCCACGACCTTCAGGGACGCGGTGTCGATCACCTCCAGGGTGCCGTTCCCGCCGGGCACGTTCACCCCCACGTACACCCGCTTCCCGTCCGGTGACAGGGCGATGCCCATCCCGCCGCCCCGGTATTCGCCGGTCGTCACCGGGCCGGTGTCCGTCCGGTACGGGACGAGGGCCAGGCGCCGGCGGTCGGCCGTGTCGACGACGGCGACGCCCTCGGCCGTCGCGACCCAGGCCCGCCCGTCCTTCCCGAGGGCGAGCCCGTACGGTGCGGTGCCCACCTCCACGGAGCCGGTGGCGCCGCGCGCGGGATCGACGAAGGTCACGGTGTCCGCACCGAAGTCGCTGACGAGCAGCGTCCCGGCCGTGGGCTTCGCGCCCGTCCGCGCGCCCTGCTCCGCGGTTCCGGCGGCGGGCGGGGGAGCGACGGTGACGGCCGGTCCGGGAGCGGTGCTCGCGGACCGGCCCGGTGCGGCGGCGGGTGCTTCGCCGGCCTGGGCGCATCCCGACAGCAGGACCCCGGCGACGGCCGCGGGCAGCAGGACGCGAGCGGTTCGGGACGTGCGGGGGAACTTCGTCATCTCGGGCTCCTCGGGGTATGCGACAGGAGGAGGACACCGCGCGAACCCGGCCCCTCCCGTACCCCCGATCCTCCGGCCCCCGGTCCGGGACCCCCTCGCCCGGCCGTCCACGGCCCCGGACCCCTCCGGTGGACCCGGGGGTCCACCGATCGGATGACCCGAGGCGCGGGCGGGGACGTCAGCGGTACCGGGCGATGCCGCCGGCGTCGGGCAGCTCGTCCTCGAAGTCGCACGAGGCCAGGGCCCGGTATCCCATGCCCCACAGGGTCCGCAGCAGCGCGGCCACCGCCTCCACCACCTCGGCGGGTGTGGCGCCGGGCGAGGTCTCGCCCTCGCGGACGGTCGGCCACTGGAGGAAGTCGGCGGGGTCGGCGCGCGCCCACGTCCGGTAGTCGTTGTGGGCGGCCGTGATCCAGAGGGGACCGGCGATCAGGTCGTGCCGCCCCGTGACGGGGACCTCGATGCCGCCCGGGGCCGTGCGCAGACGGTCGGCGATCGTCTCCGGAGCGGCCACGTCGACGTAGACGTCGAAGAACGCGTACGGGCTCTCGGTCACGAGCGGCCTCCGGTTCCCGTGCTCCCGGTGAGGCGCCGGCCGTCGGGGACGGCGGGGCCGTACCCCTGGCAGCGCCGCGGGCCGATGACGACGGCCGCCGCCGGACAGGCGGACGCGGCGGTGCGGCGGTGGCGCCCGACCCGTGCGCGCACCGCCTCGCGGCAGCCGCCCGTCATCGGCGCCGCCCGCTCGGGGACGCGGCTCAGCCGCCCTGCGGCAGCGAGCGCATCGCGACGACGCCGGCGTGACCGGCCGGGCCGCCCTGGCCCGGGACCCCGGTGGGGCCCTGGAGGCCGGCCGGGCCGGGCAGACCCGCGGGGCCCGCCATGCCGGGCTGGCCGGGCATCGGCTGACCGGGAACGGCGGGCAGGGCCGGAGCCGACATGCCCGGCTGACCGTGCATGCCCGGCTGACCGTGCATCCCCGGCTGACCGTGCATGCCCGGCTGACCCTGCATGCCCGGCTGACCCATCGGCGACGGACCCGGCAGCCCGGGCCGACCCATCGGCGGCTGCCCCTGCATCCCCGGCCCGCCCATCGGCGGCTGGCCGTGCATGCCCGGCTGACCCGGCATCCCGGGCTGCCCCTGCATGCCCGGCTGACCCTGCATCCCCGGCATCCCCTGGAGGCCCGTCGGCGCCCCGGCCCCCATCGGCGGCTGCTGCGGCGTGGGCGCGGGAAGCTTGATGTAGCGGCTCAGGTCCCGGAGCACCTCCTCCGCGGTCTGGCGCACGTCACCGGGAACGTCCCCCCGCTCCCGTATGAGCTGGGCGTAGATCGGTGCGGTGCCGTCCGCGTGGTTCATGGAGTCCGTCGCTTCCTGTCAGCTGGGTCGGTGCCGCGCACCGGCGGGCAGACGGCGAGTCTACGGGGAAGCGCCGACAGCCCGTGGCGCGGGGAGCCCGCCGCCCCCCGCCCGGGGGACCCCGTACGAAGCCCGCCGACGGCCCCGAGCACACCCCCGCCCGTGTCAGGATCGAAGGATGCCTGAGAAGATCATCGCCGCGTGTGACGGCGCGTCCAAGGGGAATCCCGGCCCCGCCGCCTGGGCCTGGGTCATCGGCCGCGAGGACGGCACGGTGGAGCGCTGGGAGGCCGGACCGCTCGGCCGCGCCACCAACAACGTGGCCGAACTCACTGCCCTGGAACGGCTCCTGGAGACCCTGGATCCCGCGGCCCCCGCCGAGATCCGGATGGACTCGCAGTACGCCATGAAGGCCGTCACCACCTGGCTCCCCGGCTGGCGCCGCAAGGGCTGGAAGACGGCCGCCGGCACCCCGGTCGCCAACAAGGACCTCGTCGTCCGGATCGACGCCCTGCTCACCGGCCGGGACGTCGACTTCGTCTACACCCCCGCGCACCAGACCGGCGGCGACCCCCTCAACGACGCCGCCGACCGGGCCGCCAGCCACAGTGCCAGGACCCAGGAACCCCTCGGCTCGGACGGCGGCTCCACCCTGCCCGACCCCGAGCCCGCCTCCGCGCGGGCCTCCGCGCCCCGCACGCCCCGGGCGCGCGCCTCCGCGCCGGGCGGATCCGCCGGTTCCGGAGCCCGCCGGAGTCGCCCGTCCGGCGGCACCCTGAAGGCCAAGTTTCCGGGCCGCTGCCGCTGTGGGCGTGCCTATGACAAGGGGGAGAACATCGCCAAGAACAGTGAGGGCTGGGGCCACCCCACCTGCGTCTGAGCACTGAGGCCGTCCGAGGGGCGGGCGCGCCTGTCCGCCCCCTGAGACCGCCCCGGGGGCCTCTCCGGCAGGCTTCACCCGCGCGTGGATTCGGGTTCTCCGCAGGTTCTGTTCTCAGAGCTGTTGTGGCTGCATACTGTTCCTCCTCGCACCTGGTGACGAACCGTTTTGCCTGCTCATCCGACGTCTTTCGACGTGACATCGGCACCCGGCGAGATTCCCCCCTTCACTTCCGGCGCACAGCGTCGTGACGGAAGTGACCCCTGCCCGTGAAAGACCCGAGGTTCCGTGCCAGTACCTGTTCTCCTGACCGGGCGCTCCGTGCGCCTGGAGCCGCTGGCGATGCGGCACGCCGAAGCCCTTGCGCGGGCCGGCGAGGCGGACCGATCGGCCTATGCCTTCACTCCCGTGCCGAACGGCCTGGAATCCGCGCTCGACTACATCGCCCGCGCCCTGGCCGAACAGGCCGCCGGGCGCTCCCTGCCCTTCGCCCTGGTCAGTACCGCCGACGACCGGGTGATCGGCTCCACCCGCTTCCTCGAACTCGACTACTGGCGGGGTCCGCTCGTCTGGCCCCCGACCCCCGGCCATCCCCACGGGGATCCGCTCACCGCGGTCCCCGACGCCGCCGAGATCGGGAACACCTGGATCTCCGGCGACGCCCGGGGCACCGGCATCAACACGGAGGCGAAGCTGCTCATGCTCCGCCACGCCTTCGACACCTGGGGCGTCCGCCGGATCACGCTGCGTGCCGACGCCCGCAACACGCGCTCCCGCGTCGCCATCGAACGCCTCGGCGCCACCTGCGAGGGCATCCGCCGGGCGCACTCGCGCGGCCTCGACGGCGCCGTCCGGGACACGGCCTTCTACTCGATCCTCGACGAGGAGTGGCCCACCGTCCGGGACATCATCGAGCTGCGTCTCAGCTCCCCCCGCCGGGGCAGGGTCCTCCAGGACCTCCTGCCGGCCTGAGCCACCGGGTGGCGCCGCCTGACCTGCGGGCGGCGCCCCGCGGTGGTTCCATGGAGACGACGGGAAGGACTCCGCGTGAGGACACGGAGTAGCGGTCCCCGAGGCCGCGCACCGTGCAATCAGGATCCGCGAGAAGCGGGTGAGTCCTTCCCGCCCCTTCTTCCTCTCCTTCCGTAAGCCTTCCCGCCGCCGAAGCCGAAGCCGAAGCCGAAGCCGAAGCCGAAGCCCCAGCGGGACGGGTGAGGGAGGCGGTGCCCATGAGCGGCGGTGCGTGGACGGTCCTCGCCGTGGCCGGAGTGACCGCCGCCTATGCCCTCGGGTCACGCCGGCTGGCGACGACCCCGTTGTCCTCGGCCGTCGTCTTCACCGGCTGCGGCGTCCTCCTCGGCCCCGCCGTCCTGGCCGTGATCGACACCGACGAGGCCGGCCCCATCACGGCCCTGCTCGAAGCGGCCCTCACCCTGGTCCTGTTCACGGACGCCATGACCGTCCGCCGCCGCGACCTCACCCGCGGCGGATTCCTGCCCCGCCGGCTGCTGGGGATCGGCCTCCTGCTCAGCATCGCCGCCGGCTGGCTCCTCGCCTGGCCCCTGCTGCCCGGACTCACCGTCTGGGAGCTCGCCCTCGTCGGCGTGATCCTGGCACCCACCGACGCCGCGCTCGGCAAGTCCGCGATCTCCGACCGCCGCGTCCCGCCCCTGGTCCGCCAGGGCCTCAACGTCGAGAGCGGCCTCAACGACGGCATGGTCCTGCCCTTCTTCGTGGTCTTCCTCGCCGCCGTCCCCGGCACCTCGTACGCGGCCGAGGGCGTGGCCGGCACCTTCTGGCGCTCGCTCCTCCTCAGCACCGTCCTGGGCCTGCTCGTCGGCGGTGGCGCCGGACGGCTGCTCCAGGCCGCGCGGGCGCGCGGCCTGATCACCCGCGAGTGGCGCCATGTCTACGTCCTCGCCGTCGCGGCGGGGGCGTACGAACTGGCCGTCGTCGTCGACGGCAGCGGCTTCATCGCCGCCTGGGTCGCCGGCTTCGCGTTCGGCCACGCCCTGCGGAACGTCCCCGGGAGCCCGGCGACCACCACCGCGCCGGGCCGCGACGGGGACCCGAAGACGGGGCCGAAGACGGACCCGGACGCGGAACGGGAGACGGACGGAGGCCGGGACACGACCGCGGACCTCGCCGAGGACCTCGGCGGGCTCCTCGCCTCCATCGCCCTGCTCCTGTTCGGCGCCGTCCTGCTCGGCCCCGCCCTCCAGCACCTGACCTGGCCGGTCGTCGGCTACGCCCTGCTCAGCCTGACCGTCGTCAGGATGGTCCCGGTCGCCCTCTCCCTGCTCGGCAGCGGCCTGCGGGCGCCGACCGTCCTCTACATCGGCTGGTTCGGCCCCCGTGGCCTCGCCTCGGTCGTCCTCGGACTCCTGGTCGCGGAAGAGCACGTCGCGGGCACCGAACTGCTGGGCCGGGTCGTGGCCGTCACGGTCGCCCTCAGCGTCCTCCTCCACGGCGCCAGCGCCTTCGTCCTCGCCGGCGCGTACGGCGCCTGGTACCGCCGGGCGTCCGCCACCGCCCCCGCTCCCGGCCTCAAGGAGTCCGCAGAGGTCCCGCCGGGCCCGAGCCGCCGCCGGCTGGGACGCCACCACGAGGGCCCGGGCGTCCGGGACTCCGGCTGAGGACTCCGCGGGGCCACCGCGCGCCGCGCCGCTCCCGGGACCACCATGGAAGCAGCGCGGGTACCGGCGGGATCCGTACCCGGCGGAGCGAGAGCGAGGTCCACCATGGCCACCACGCACACCCCCCACCGGTCGCACCACACCAGTCAGCTGTGGGCCGGGGGACTGACCGTCTTCGCCGCCGTCATGCTGGGGATCACCGGCGTCGTCGGTGTCTTCCGGGGCATCATGGCCATCGCGGAGGACGACGTCTTCCTGACGACACCGAACTACGTCTTCCAGTTCGACCTGACGGGATGGGGCTGGATCCATCTCGTCCTCGGCGCCGTCGCGATCCTCGTGAGCTTCGGCCTCTACAAGGTGTCGATGTGGGCACGGGTGGCCGGCGTGGCCATCGCCGCCCTCGTCGTCATCGCCAACTTCCTGTCCCTGCCCTACTACCCGGCCTGGTCGATCCTGATGATCGCCATGTCCGGCTTCGTCATCTGGGCGCTGTGCGTCGTGAAGCCCGACGACGCGTCGTGAGGACCGACGACGTCACTACGCCAGCTGGTAGAGGCTGCGGCTGACCAGCCACAGTCCCAGCGCCAGACACACGCCGATCACCGCGGGCTCCTTGTGGCGCCGCAGCCAGCCGTGCAGCCCCATCAGGAGGTTCGTGGACCTCTCCGGGGCGAAGACCATGGACAGCTCCATGGCCAGCAGGCTGGACGTGGCCACCAGGCAGAAGCCGGCCAGGGCCACGAAGGACCCGGCCTCGGAGAGATCGGCCTGGACGACGGTGGCGGCCGCGGCGCCGACCATCCCCCACGGCTGGAGGAGGACGGCGAGGGCCGCGGCGGACCAGAGCGAGGCGCCCTCGTGCGCGGTCGCCGGGGCTTCTTCCGAGGCCTTCGGAGCGGCCGCGCCGCGCCTCACCCGCCGCCACCGGTGCACGCCGTAGCCGACCAGGCCGACACCGAAGAGGAGCGAGGCCCAGAGCGCCGCGACGGACGGCGGCGAGCGGGGCGCCGGCGGCGTGCCTCCCGTCAGGACCAGCACCAGCGTGATCACCAGCACCAGGCACGCCACCCAGGCCAGGATGAACACCAGCCCCTTGCGTACCCCGCGCGGCGAGGCCAGCACCAGGACGAAGGCCATGACGGGCAGCGGGAAGAGGGTCACCGCCAGCCCGATCAGCAGCAGGTCAAGCACCATGACGGCACCACCCGAACCCAGAAACCGAACCTGAAACCGTGTCCGAACCCGTGGACGAACCCGTGCGCGTGCCCGAACCCTTGCCCGAGCCCGAGCCGGACTCGAAACCGTTTCCACCCCCGCGCACGGACGCCTCGGCGGATGCGCGGCCGTCAGGAACGCCGGATCGAGTCCATGACGCCACGGGCGCGCGCACGGAGTTTCCTCACCGCCTCGCGGGCCTTCGCCTTCGCCTGGTCCGTCCTGCCCTCGGCCTCCAGCCGCTCGTCGCCGGTGAGCCTCCCGGCGAGCTCCTTGACCCTGCCCCGGGCCTTGTCGACGGCGCTGCCCATGACCGCGATCCCTCCTCGGTACGAGCCCCCCGATCCACGCTAGGCCGCCCCGGCTCCCCCCGCCCGTCGGCCCGGGACCGGCCGGGTAGCGTGGGCGGCGACACAGAGCCGTGCCAGGGAAGGACCGAGTGATCGCCGTGCCCGCCGAGAACCCCGCCGCCTCCGCAGCCCCGGGCCCCGACGTCCTGCGCCGCACCGACGGCCGGGCCGGGTTCCTCACCCTCGACCGGCCCCGGGCCATCAACGCCCTCACCCACCCCATGGTCCGCGCCCTCGACGCCGCCCTCACCGACTGGGCGGACGACCCGGCCGTCACCACCGTCGTCCTGCGCGGCGCGGGGGAGCGGGGCCTGTGCGCCGGCGGCGACATCCGCGCCATCCACGACGACGCCCGCGCCGGAGGCACCGCCTCCGCCGCCTTCTGGCGCGACGAGTACCGCCTCAACGCCCGCATCGCCCGCTACCCGAAGCCGTACGTCGCCTTCATGGACGGCATCGTGATGGGCGGCGGCGTCGGCGTCTCCGCCCACGGCTCCGTCCGCGTCGTCACCGAACGCTCCCGGATCGCCATGCCCGAGACCGGCATCGGCTTCGTCCCCGACGTCGGCGGCACCTGGCTCCTCGGCCGCGCCCCCGGCGAGCTCGGCACCCATCTCGCCCTCACCGGCACGCAGATCGGCGCCGCCGACGCCCTCCTCACCGGCCTCGCCGACCACCACGTCCCCGCCGCCGCGCTCGACGCCCTCGCCGCCGACCTCACCCGCCTCCCCGCCGACGAGGCCGTGGCCCGGCACACCACCCCCGCCGCCCCCGGCGTCCTCGCCGAGCAGCGCGAGTGGATCGACGCCTGCTACTCCGCCGCCACCGTCGAGGAGATCGTCGACCGCCTCCTCGACTCCGGCGTCCCCGACGCCAAGGAGACCGCCGACACGCTCCTCGCCAAGTCCCCGACCGCCCTCAAGGCCACCCTCACCGTGCTCCGCGCCGCCCGCGGACTCGACAGCCTCGAAGCCGTCCTCGACCTGGAGTACCGCGCCTCCTGCGCCGCCCTCACCAGCCACGACCTCGTCGAGGGCATCCGCGCCCAGGTCGTCGACAAGGACCGGAACCCGCGCTGGGACCCGCCGGCGCTCGCGGGCGTCACCGACGCCGCCGTCGCCCGCTACCTCACGCCCCCGCCCGGCGGCGACCTCGGCCTCGGGCCTGCCTGACCCCTCCCGCGGGGCACGGCCCGAGCGGCGCCGCCCCAGGGGTCGCGGCCGCCCGGGCGCCGTCCCCGGCGCGCGGGGTCAGACGGACCCCGCCGGCCGGCGGACCGGCTCCGCCCCGGCCGCCGGTTCGCCCAGTGCCAGCGCCGCCGTGCGCCACGCCTCCGTGACGGCCCCGTGCGCCAGCGCCGTCGCCGCCGGCACGTCCTCCGGCAGCCGCAGCGGCGCCCCGATGTGCACGTGCAGGCACGGCCGCCGCAGCGGGGCCGTCAGCACGCCCGCGATCTGCTTCACCGTCCCGCCCGAGGTGATCCGGCGCGCCCCCGCCTGTCCGACCGGCACCACCGACGCGCCCGTCGCCCCCGCGAGCCGCGCGAGGCCGGTGCGGAACTCCTCCGGCGGCGCCTCCGACGCCTCCCTGCGCGGCGGGATCCGCCCCTCCGCGTAGAGCATCACCGGCCGCCCCGAGGCGAGTGCCACCGCCGCCCGGTCCAGCGCCGCCGACGCGTGCGCGGTGTTGCGGTGCACCGGCACGTACCCGTCCCGCGACAGCGCCCGCCCGAGCCCCGGCACCCGCCACAGGCCGGCGGCGGCGAGCAGCACCGGCTCGGCGCCGAGCCGCTGCCGCAGCGCGGCGAGGACCAGCGCCGGATCGGCGAGCGAAGTGTGGTTGGCGACGATGATGGTGCCCGGTTCGATCCGGGCACCGGGGTCCGCGGTCACGGTCAACCGCCCGAAGAACGGGACGAGATGCGCGGCGAGACGACTGAGCACGGGCGGACCCTCCACCTTCGGGAACCGGACGACGACGGCCCGCCCATCGTCCGCCGGAGCCCCCTCCACCGACATGGGCGCCCGTACTCACCCCCCTACTCATTCCGCAGCCCGCCCGTCTAGGCTGATCCGACACGAAGTCACGAAGTCACGACGTCACGACGTCACGAGGGAACGGGGAGGCGGGCGGTGCGCAGCACGATGCCGTCGTCGCTCCCGTTCCTGGCCCGGCTCCTCCCGGCGCTGCTCTGCGCGCTCTGCGCGTTCCTGGTGGCCCCCGCGAGCGCCGGCGCAGGCTCCGGCGGCGAGGTCCCGACGGCTGCCGCCCCGGCGTCGTCCGCGCCCGACCCTGCCCTGTCGGGCGCGGTGACGGCCGAACTGCCCGCCGTCGTCGACCAGTCCGTACGCTTCCCGGCCCCGCCCGTCGCGCCGCCGGTCGTCCGGACCGTCGACGCGGATTCCGTACCCGGGCGGGTCGCGGGCGATCCGCGCCGGGAGCGCGCGCCGCCCGGCCTTCCGTACGACCCCCGCGACCCCCGAGGTCCGCCCTCCACCTGGCACAGCTGACGCCGTTCCACCGCGCCGCCGTCCGGGCCCTCGGCATGCCCGCGCCCCGGCCACGCGCGCGTACCCCCCGTCATGCCCGCACGGACCCGCCGTTCCCACGCGTCCGGCCGTGCACCGCCCGTGGAGGACCCATGCCCTCGTCCGCCGTGCTCCGGCGCGCGCTCCTCGCGCTCGCCGTCGTCGCACTCGCCCTCTGGACCGCCCTCACCACCCAGCCCCGCCTCGGACTCGACCTCCGCGGCGGCACCCGGATCGTCCTGGAGACCCAGGACACCCCCGCGCTCCGCGCCGACGCGGCGGCCACCGACCGCGCCCTCGAAGTGCTCCGCAAGCGGGTCGACGGCCTCGGCGTCGCCGAGCCGTCGCTCGCCCGCTCCGGCGAGAACCGGATCGTCGTCGAACTCCCCGGCCTGCGCGACCCGCGCGAGGCCGCCGAGGTCATCGGCCGCACCGCCCAGCTCACCGTCCACGCCGTCACCGGCACCGCCACGGCCGCGATGCCCGAGGGCCGCCCCGCCGCCGACGGCACCCGCGTCCTCCCCGACCCCGACGGCGGAGGCCTCCTCGCCCTCGCCGCGCCCGCCCTCACCGGAGACGGCGTGAAGAGCGCCGACGCCGTCCTCGACACGGCCGGCGGCCGCGGCTGGACCGTCGACCTCGCCTTCCGCGACGGCGCCGCCGCCGACTGGGCCCGGCTCACCGGCGAGGCCGCCTGCGCACCGGCCGGCGACCCGGCCCGGCGGGTGGCGATCGTCCTCGACGACCGGATCGTCTCCGCGCCCGCCGTCCAGACCGGCGTCACCTGCGGCGCCGGCATCGCCGGCGGCTCCACCCAGATCACCGGCGGCTTCTCCGCCGAGGAGGCCCGCGACCTCGCCGCGCTCGTCGAGGGCGGCGCCCTGCCGCTGCCCGTCACCACCGTCGAACAGAGCACCGTCGGACCGACGCTCGGCGCCGAGGCCATCCGCGCCAGCGCGCTCGCCGCCGTCATCGGCCTCGCCTGCACGGGCGTCTTCGTCATCGCCGTCTACCGACTCCTCGGCGTCCTCGCCACGCTCGCCCTGCTGCTCTACGGACTCCTCTCGTACGCGGCGGTCGTCGCCCTCGGCGCCACCCTCACGCTCCCCGGCCTCGCCGGATTCGTCCTCGCCGTCGGCATCGCGGTCGACGCCAACGTGCTCGTCTTCGAACGGGCCAGGGAGGAGTACGCGGCCCTCGGCCGCACCACCGCCGTCCGCGACCCGCGCCGTCCGCTCGCCACGGCCTTCGCCAAGGCGTGGAGCGCCGTCGCCGACTCCAACATCACCACGCTCCTCGCCGCCGGCCTGCTCTTCGCCTTCGCCACCGGCCCGGTGAAGGGCTTCGGTGTGACCCTCGCCCTCGGCGTCCTCGCCTCCATGGTCACGGCCATGGTGATCACCCGGCTGCTCGCCGACGCGGTCCTCGCCCTGCCCGCGGTACGCCGCAGGCCCGCGCTCACCGGCATGGCGGGCCTCGGCCGGCTGCGGACCCGACTGGCGCGGCGGGCCCCGCGGCTGATGGTCCACCGCCGTCGCTGGTTCACCGTCAGCACGGTGCTTCTCCTCGTCGCCCTCGCGGGGATCGGCGTGCGCGGGGTGCAGTGGGGCGTCGAGTTCACCGGAGGCCGGGACGTCCAGTACGCGGCGACCCGCCCGGTGGACGCGGACGCGGCGCGTGCGGCGGTCGCGGCGGCGGGCTTCCCCGACGCCGTCGTCCAGGCCACCGGCGACGGCGGCCGGGACGTGACGGTACGCGTGGGGGAGACCGACGACTCCGCGCAGCGCCGCATCACCGAGGCGCTCACACGGACCGCGGGCCCCGTCACCGTCGAACGCGACGACCTCGTCGGCCCGAGCCTCGGCGGCGAACTCCGCACCCACGCGCTCCTCGCGCTCGGCCTCGCGGTGGCCGCGCAGCTCGCCTACCTCTCCGTCCGCTTCCGCTGGACGTACGCGGCGGCGGCCGTCGCCGCGATGGCCCAGGACGTGCTGCTCGTCGTCGGCCTCTTCGCCTGGCTGGGCAAGCCGGTCGACAGCGTCTTCCTGGCGGCGCTGCTGACCGTCGTCGGCTACTCGGTCAACGACTCGGTCGTCGTCCTCGACCGGCTCAGGGAACTCCGCCGCACCGGCACCAGGCTCCCGCTCGCGGACCTCGCCGACCGCGCGGTCGCCCAGACCCTCCCGCGCACGGTCAACACCGGCATGGGCGCCCTCTTCGTCCTCGCGGCCCTCGCCGTCCTCGGCGGCGACACCCTCACGGACTTCTCCGTGGCCCTCCTGGCCGGCGTCGTCCTGGGCATGGCCTCGACCATCTTCACGGCCCTCCCCCTGACGGTCACCCTGGAGTCCCGCGCCCCCCAACCCCCCGTCCGCCAGGCGAACCCCCGCACGGCCGACCCCACGGGCGCGGTCGTCTGAGCCGCCGGGGGCGGCGCGCGCCGAGGTCCTACTCGACGCCCCAGTGCGCGCCGCCCCCGGCCCTGCCCACCGTCACCACCACCGTGTCGACCGCCGCGACCACCCCGAACACCACGGCCGCGCCGCTGTGCCCCACGCCCACCAGGGCAGCGGTCGTCGCCCCGAACACGACGGCCTTCACCCCCACCACCCCCGCCACCGGCAACCGGACCCGAGCCTTCGGCGCGGCGAACAACCCCCACACCACCGCCGTCACCCCAGGCACCGCCACGGCCAGCACGATCCGCAACCACACCGGATCCGCCACGCTCCACCCCCACCACCCGAGCACCCCGAGCGCCACCAACTCCACCAGGAACGCCACCAGATCACCGACCACGAACAGTCCCTTCAAGGACTCCACCCCTCCCCGACAGCCCGGTCCGAACTCGGGGATCGTAGTCGCCACCACCGTCTACCGTCGCCCCATGGGATTCACCAGCGCCTGGAGCATCACCGCCCACCCCGACCCCACCATCACCGCCCTCGCCCCACACCTGCTCCCCGCCCTCCGGTCCGACCGCGAACGACCCGGCGCCAGGGACCGGTGGGAGCGGTGGCAGAGCGCGCCCCTGCCCGACGTCCGCACCTGGCACACGGCCCCGTCGACCCCGGGCGCACCGGTCGCGGACCCGGCCGCGATCAGGGACTTCCACGAACTGACCGCCCCCGGACCGGAGGTGGACGAGGTCTGCGCGGGGTTGCGCGACCCCGGATTCCACGTCTACGACGACGTCTGGAACGACGACCTGGACCACGAGGACGTGTTCGTCTCCGTCCACTCCAAGGAGTACGCGGTCGCCGCCCTGTTCCACGCCCTCGGCCCCGCGCGGGCCGCCCTGTTGCCCGGGTGGTGCGGGAACTTCCTGCTCGGCGCCGCCGAGGCGGCCGCCGCGCTGCCCGCGGTCGAGCGGGCGTTCGCGTTCTCGGTGGACGAAAGGGCCGCGGCCGAGCGTCAGGACTGGCTCTGGTACGGCGTCGGTGACGACACGGAGGAGTCCGTGCTCGACGGGCCGTTGAGGGTGTGGCGGAGGGCCGTGGCCAAGGGGTACGGGCTGTGCGGTGTGGCCGTGCACGTGGCGTGACCGGAGCCGGGCGGGTGGGCCGATGGGGCGGTTTGGGTGACCGTGGGGGTGTTGGGTCGTTGCACGCGTAAAACGATCACATGACGAAGACGCGGAGGTGGTTTCCGTGGGCGTTCAACAGGCCGCGGCGGTGCGGACCCTGGTGCTCGACGACCCGGAGGACGTGCGGGAGGCGGCGGGTGCGGTCGCGGGCGGGGAGGCCGTGGCGCACGGGTTCGGGAACTTCTACGCGCTGAGCTTCCGTCCGGAACGGGAGGTCGTGGCGCGGGTCAACCGGATGAAGGGGCGCCCGCCCGGGCAGACCGCGAGCGTGACGACCGTGCCGGAGCGCGTGCCGGCCGCGTTCGACTGGACGCGGCTTCCGGACGGGGTGCCCTGGCAGCAGGTCAGGTCGCTGATGGACGAGCTGGTCGGGCTCGGGCCGATCGGGCTGCGCGGCCCGGCGGCCGGCCGGGTGCCGGAGGCGCTCGTCGCAACGGCCGGCGACGGGCCCACCGTCCAGGTCATCGTGCCCGGCACCCGCTGCCCCTCGCACGCCTTCCTCGGCGCCGCGCTCGCCCGGACCGGCGGCGACTTCCTCGCCGTGACCTCCGTGAACCGCTCCCGCCACCTCACCGGCCGCGACCACGAGCCGGCGCACTGGCGGGCCGACGGCCTCGTCGACGAGTTCGGCGCCGAGGAGGGCGTCCGGATCCTGGCCCACGCCGACGAGGAGGCCGCCCGCCGCCGCCATCCCTTCCACCGGCCGACCTCCGTCAGCATCCTGGCCTTCCACCGCACCGCCGGGCACACCCGCTCCGGCCTGCCCGCGCTCGTCCTGGAACGGCAGGGCTCCCTCTCCGCCGACCACATCCGTGCGATCGCCGCCAACCACGGCTTCGGGCTCGCCGTCGCCCCGCGCGCCGTCGTACCGCTGCCCCCGAAGGCGTACGGGATCGGCTGATCCGGGCGGAGGGGTGAGGTCAGGCGGAGGCCCGGTCGCCGATCCCGATCCCGGCCCCGTCCCCGTCCCCGTCCAGCGCGATCTCCGCCCACACCGTCTTGCCGTCCTCCTCGTACCGCACGCCCCACGCGTCCGCCAGCATCGAGCAGATGTGCAGGCCCCGGCCGCCCTCGTCGCCGGCGTTCGCGTGCCGCAGGTGCGGGGCGGTGGCCGCGCCGTCGCGCACCTCCACGGTGAGGGTGGACTCGCCCCGCAGCAGCCGGAGGGCGTACGGCGGAGCGCCGTGCCGCACCGCGTTGGTGACCAGCTCGCTGACGATCAGTTCGACGGTGAGCGGGTCCACCCCGAGGCCCCACTCCCGCACCCGCTCCTCGGCCGCGTGCCGGGTGGGCGCCACCGCCGACAGCTCGCCCGGCACCTCCCACTCGGCGACGTCCGCGGCCGGCAGCCGCAGTGTGCGGGCGACCAGCAGGACCCGCTCGGGCGCCAGCAGCGCCGCCAGGTCGTCCGCCATCGGGTGGGTGCCCCGGTCGGGCGCGGCCAGCGCCTGCGCCACCCGCGCCTGCGACGGGCCGCCGTCCGCGCGGGCGGAGGAGGCGAGGCACAGGGTGGTGCCCTCCGGCAGGAAGTGGGAGGCGCAGGCGAACGGCGGGCCGTCGTCGCCGAGGAGCGGCCCGTCGTCCACCAGGTCCGCGTCGAGGGAGCCGTCCGGCCGGACGGCGACGCACAGCGACGTCCCGGCCCGGGCGAGGTCGAGCCGCCCGGTCACCGGATCGTGCACGGCGATCGTGCAGCTCGCGGCCGGCTCGTCGGCGCCGTGCCCGTGACCCGCCGCGGGCCCCTGCTCCCGGGCGAGCCGTCGCGTCACCGTGTGCAGCCGGGCCAGCAGCTCGTGCGGGGAGAGGTCGAGTGTCGCCAGGCTGTACACGGCGGTGCGCAGCCGGCCCATCGTCGCCACCGAACTCAGCCCCGGCCGCTCCACCTGACCGACCACCAGCGCCACCCGCGCCCCCGGCAGTGCGATGACGTCGAACCAGGAGCCCGCGCCCGTGCCGCCGGGCCGGTGCCGCTGGGCGAGCTCCACGGCGTGCCGGGTCTCGCCGTCGGGCCGCAGCGGCCAGGACTGCAGGGCCGTCATGACCGTGTGCTCGCGGGTGAAGCGGAGCGCGTTCTCCAGACAGGTCGCCGTGTGCGCGGCGACGCCCTCGACGAGAGCGAGATCGTCCTCGGTGTACGGGTCGGCCCCCGGCGGACGCCGGAAGGCGACCGCCCCGAGCAGCTGCCCGCGCACGGCGAGCGGCGCCACGAGCCGCACCTCACCGTCCCACCGCCACAGTTCGGGACCGTCCGGCAGCCGCTCGCCGAACAGCCCGGGCAGCAGCACGGCCCCCGGCTCCGGCAGCGGCACACCGCCGTCCGCGTGCCCGGAGCCGCCCACGGCCGCGCACCGCAGCAGCGGCGTCTCGCCGGCGCGCCGCAGCTCCGGCGGCCTCCCGCGCAGCACCGCGTCCGTCAGCGCGACCACGACCGAGCCGGCGAAGCCGGGCGCGGTCACCTCGACGAGCTCGCGGGCGGTCCGCTCCACGTCGAGGGTCCGCCCGATCCGCTCACGGGCCTCGTAGAGCAGGGCGAGCCGCTGCTCGGCCAGGATCCGCGGGGTGACGTCCGTGACGGTCGCGACGAGTCCGATCGCGGGCCGCCGCGCGCCGTCCGGCCCCGGGGCGTACAGCGGGTAGAGGGCCACCGAGTAGACGTGCTCCCGGTCAGGGTCCTGCGGCGGACGGCCCCGTACCAGCACGTCGCGGGCCGGCGTCCCGCCGTCCAGGACGTCGCGGAGCACGTGCTCCTTGACCTCGACGCCGAACCGCCGGTACACCTCCGCCGCCGGCCGCCCGAGCACGTCCTCCTCCGGGACGCCCCGCATCGCGAACGCCGCGCCGGTCACCCGGACCAGCCGCAGCTCCCGGTCGAGCACGTGCACGCCGACCGAGGACTGCCGGAACACGGCGTCGAGGACGGCGTGGTCGAGCACGGACACCGCCACACCGCCCAGCGAGGCCGCCCCCTCCGGGCCGGGAGGGGGCGGGACGTCCTGGAACATGCTGCACCTGCCTGCCGTCGACACCCGGTCCAGGCCCAGTCTCGCCGCTCCGGGCGCCCTCCGCCTGTCGCGACTCCCGCCGACGCGCGGCGGGAGCCACCGCGAGGAGGACGTCACCGCGAGGCGGGTGTCACCGGGGGAGCAGGAGCAGCGCGTTGCCGAGGGAGCGCTGGCCGGTGCTGTCCGACGGCCGGTTGACGATCCCGGCGGGCGTCGCGAGGACGCTGGAACCGCCGCCGTCGAGGTTGAGGGCCTCGCGGGCGCCCAGGGCGCGCATCAGGCGGGCGGCGGCGTCGATGCTCAGGCCCTCGCTGACGCCGGGGTCGCGCCCGTCGGCGACGACGAGGAGCAGCCGCCCCTCGGAGTCCTTGCCGATCATGGACCGCGGGTTGGCGCGTACCGTCCAGTCGTACGTGAAGGACTGGTCGGCGCCGTCGCGGACGATGCCGTCGCCCACCGCGTTGACCGCCACCCGGCCCGCGCGGACCAGGGACGGGCCCACCTGGAGGATCGTCGTGTCGGGCCCGAGCGCGACCGGACGGCCCTGGCCGTCCCGTATCCGCTCGTCGAAGGAGAGGGTCGCGCCGACCCGCGCGGTGCGCAGCAGCCAGACGGCGCTGTCGCCGGTGGCCTGGAGCGTCGAGCCGCCGGCCGGGACGGCGGCGCCGCGCGTGCCGTGCACGGCCGTCACCCGGCCGCGGGCGTCGAGGACGGCCTCCGCGCCGGCGCCGGCCGGGGGAGCGCCCCACTCGGGGGTGAAGCGGACGAGTTCGCTGGCGTCGGTGCACTTGAGATCGTGCTGGGGGCGCTCGGTCGGCTGGTCGCCGCCGACCCCGCCGCAGTTCCAGACGTCTCCGGGGATCCGGTTGATCCCGTCGACCTCCGCCGTCTCGCCGCCGGCGGTCACCGTCACCCGGGTCGTGAAGGTGTCGACGGCGAAGGAGCGCCCGCCGCCGTCCAGCCGGACGCCGGCCCGTCCCTGGGTGGCGGAGCCGAGGACGCGGCCGTCCTTCACGTACATCCCGCCGGGCGCGCTGTTGTAGAACCATTGGCCGTTGATCCCGGCGACGGCGCCCGAGGCGCCGATCAGGTCCGTCAGCTTCTCGGTGCCCTTGAGCCCGGGGCCGTGGCCGGCCGAGAGGCGGCCGCCGAAGGCGTCGAGGTCGATCCGCAGGACGTGCACCCGCTGGGGGGCGTCCTCGTCGGTGCCGTCCTGGGCGGTGTAGCGGGTACGGGCGGTGAAGCCGGCGTCCTTGAGCCGTGCGACGAGCGCGGTCGCCCCGGCCTCGTCCGGGTGCCGCCCGGTCCGTACCGTCCAGCCGAGCACCCCCGCGCGGCGGTCCGCGTACGCCGGCGTGGTGATCCGCTCGACGCGCGCCCTGAAGCCGGCCGCTCCCAGGGCCTTCGCGACCCGCTGCGCGGTGTCGTGGGGTCCGAGCGCGAGCGGTGCGCCGGTCAGCGGGCCGTCGGGCCGGTGGGGGAGGTTCACCTGGACGGTCCAGTAGTCGTCCGCGTCCCGCTTGCCGTAGGTGAGGGAGGTGAGCGTCACGCCCGGTGCCGGGGTGCTGGTGACGCGGGTGGCCGAGTGGACGGCGTGGCGCGGGGCGGCGGCGGGTCCGGCGGCGCCGGGTGTGGCGGCCGCGGGGCCGCCGGGGCGGGCCTGCGCGAGGGGCACCGACGACCCGGTCGACAGGACCGCGGCGGCGACCAGGAGGAGGAGGGGCCTGCGCTGCATGGGAGTCCTTCCCGAGTGGGAACTGCCTGGATACCGAGGGAACAAGCCGTCAGTTACCGGACGGTGACGCGCAGTTCGACTCCCGTGGCAGAGCGGTGGAAGGTTCGGTTCCCCTCTCCTGGGTCCGGCTCGCGACGCGCGACGGACAGCCCCCGGCGGCACCGGCCCCGACGGGCCCGGTGCGCGGCCGTCACGCCCGCGCCGAACCCCGGCGGGGGCGGAGGCCCGCCCGGCTATCCTTCCGGTGTGGAGATCCCCTCATATGACGAAATCCGGGCGCTGCACCGGAAACACGCCCCCAGCGACGCCGCCTTCGCCCTCGTCTTCACCCACTGCGAGATCGTCGCCGCCATCGCCGAACAGCTCCTCGCCCGGCACGGCCGGGGCGTCGACGCGGACCTCGTCCGCGCCGGCTGCCTGCTGCACGACATCGGCGTCTACCGTCTCTACGACTCCGCCGGGCGCATCGACGGCGCCTCCTACGTGACCCACGGCGTCCTCGGCCACCGGCTGCTCGCCGAGGAGGGCCTCCCCGAGGCCCTCTGCCGCTTCTGCTCCTGCCACACCGGCGTCGGCCTCACCCAGGAGGACGTCCTCGCGCAGGGCCTGCCCATCCCGCCCGCCGACTACGTGCCCGTCACGCCCGAGGAGCGGATGGTCATGTACGCTGACAAGTTCCACAGCAAGAGCACCCCGCCCCGCTTCGTCTCCCCCGACACCTTCGAGACGAGGATCGCCCGCTTCGGTCCGGAGAAGGTCACCGTCTTCCAGGCCCTGCGCCGACTGTACGGGGACCCCGAACTCGACGCCCTGGCCGCCGCGCACGGACATGCCGTGACCTGAGTCGGCCCCGCTCAGACGGCGGCCGTGACGATCGTGACCACCGTCACCGCGGCCATCGCCGCCCGCATGTCCCGGATCGCCTCCCGCACGCCCTCGCCCGCCCACCGGCCCTCCGCGAGCTCTCCCATCCGCGCGGCGACCCCCTCGCGGGGCTCGCCGGGGAAGGCGATCCGGTCCAGCTTCGCCCCGTGCAGCAGGGCGATCAGCCCGGCCGTCCGCTCGTCCGGCGCGGCGCCGTCCAGGACCGCGGCCCGCAGCCGCTCGCGCAGCTCCCGCTCGACCGAGCCGTCCGCCTCCGGATACCGCCGGACCGGGAACAGGCCCAGGACCCGGCGCCTCTCCTCCACGACGAGCCCGCGCTCGCACAGCCGCGCGACCGTCGCGGCGGGCGCCTTCGCCTGGTCCTTCGTCAGCCACTCGGTCAGCTTCGGCGCCTTTCCCCGGCGCTCCGCCCAGGCCGCGAGCGTCGCGAGGCGCCCGTCGAGCAGTGCCTCCCCGGTGGGGCTCCCGTCCGTCACGGTCAGCCTCCCGCCGGCCACCGACACCCGCCCCGCGAGCGCCAGCTCCAGCAGGATCCCGCCCGCGACCGCCCAGGCCGCGGACTGCCGCTCCTTCGCCTCCCCGGACGCGTCGTCCAGGGACAGCAGCGTGATCTCCTCGGCGAGCGTGATCGACATCGACGTCCTTCCAGGTGGGGGCCGGAACAGGATCCGGTGGTGCTGCCCCGGAGGACGGTCTGACGCCCCGTCCGGTTCCCCGGAACCCCACCGAACGTCCGTACGGGGCCGTCCGGCGGGCCGTTGTCAGTGGCGGCTGTCACCCTGGGGCCATGGACAGGCGGAGCGAGAGGCCCGGCGGCGGGGGGAAGGAAGACGGCATGGGCGGGGACCGTGACGAGGAGCTGCTGCGAGGCCGGGTCTACGGCCAGGACCACGACGACCCGCGCCCCGGACCGCGCCCCGGGCGGGCCTACGCGGAACTGGTCGGCGGCCCGCTCGACGGGCTGCTGCTCGACGTGACCGACTGGACCGGCGAGCAGATACGCGCCGGCGCCGTCCTGGAGACGGAGCTGAGCCGCTACGGCGCGGAGGGCAAGGCGGTGTACGGTCCCCGGACCGGCGACCCGGCGCGCTTCGACTGGACCGGCGACACCCGCTGACGCCTCCGGGCACCCGGCACCCGCGCGCACGGCGCCCGGCACGCGGACCGGTGGGGCCCGGACATGCGAAAGGCGGGAGCTCCTCCCGCCATGTTCAAGATATAGCGCATGGGGGGCCTTGCGGCAAGGCCCCCCGGATGCCGCACAATCGCACACCTCACCCCCATCGCCTGCTGAAACGAGATTGCGCGCGTGCCCATGCCTCCGCGGACCACCGGCCCCTTCGAGCTGCCCGACCGTCTCGCCGCCAAGGCCGACCCGGCGCTGATCGCCGACGACGAGAAGCACTTCGCCGCCGTCGCCGAGAGCCTCGACCAGGCCGTCGCCGAACTCTCCGAGCGCCTCGACGCGGTCCTCCGCGCCCCCGGCGGCGTCGGCCGCGAGGCGATGGAGCGCGACCTGGAGGTCCACCGCCTCTCCGGCCGGCTGCGCGCCCTGCGCCGCTTCGGCCTCGACCTCTGCCTCGGACGGATCGTCTCCGCCGACGGCTCCGAACCCCTCTACATCGGACGCCTCGGCCTCACCGACAGCGCCGGGAACCGGCTGCTCGTCGACTGGCGCTCGCCCGCCGCCGAGCCCTTCTTCGCCGCCACCCACGCCCACCCGATGGACCTCGCCAGCCGCCGCCGCTACCGCTGGAACGGCGGCCGGATCACCGACTACTGGGACGAGGTCTTCACCGAGGGCGGCCTCGACGAGCACGCCGCCCTCGACGACCAGTCCGCCTTCATCGCCAGCCTCGGCACCAACCGCTCCGCGCGGATGCGCGACGTCCTCTCCACCATCCAGGCCGACCAGGACGCCATCGTCCGCGCCGGCTCGCGCGGCGCACTGGTCGTCGACGGCGGACCCGGCACCGGAAAGACCGTCGTCGCCCTCCACCGGGCCGCCTACCTCCTCTACTCCGACCCCCGGCTCGGCCACCGCCGCGGCGGCGTCCTCTTCGTCGGCCCCCACCAGCCCTACCTCGCCTACGTCTCCGACGTGCTGCCCAGCCTCGGCGAGGAGGGCGTGCGCACCTGCACCGTCCGCGACCTCGTCCCCGAAGGGGCGGCCGTCCGCCCCGAGAAGGACCCGGAGGCCGCCCGGCTCAAGTCCTCCGCCGCCCTCGTCCGGGGCATCGAGAAGGCCGTCCGCTTCTACGAGGAGCCCCCCACCGGGCCGACCCACGTCACGACCGACTGGGGCGACCTCACCGTCACGGCCGACGACTGGGCCGAGGCCTTCGACGCCCCGGGTCCCGGCACCCCGCACAACGAGGCCCGCGAGCTGATCTGGGAGGAGCTCGTCACCCTCCTGAAGGAGAAGACCCGCGGCGAGGTCCCCGACATCCTCTTCGAGCGCGCCCTGCGCCACGACCGCGAGCTCGTCTCCACCCTCGACCGTGCCTGGCCCATGCTGGAGCCCACCGACCTCGTCGGCGACCTGTGGACCGTCCCCGCCTACCTGCGCCTGTGCGCCCCCTGGCTCGACCGGGACGAGGTGCGCGCCCTGCAGCGGGCGGACGCCCAGGCGTGGACCGAGTCCGACCTGCCCTACCTCGACGCGGCCCGGCAGCGCCTCGGCGACCCCCGGGCCAGCGCCCGCAAGCGCCGCGAGAAGGCCACCCTGGCCGCCCGCAAGGAGCGCATGGCCGGCGTCATCGACAACATCGTGCGGGGCGACGACGACGGCGAGGGCGCCGTCACCATGCTCCTCGGCCAGGACCTCCAGGACACCCTCGTCGACGACGCCGGACTGCCCGTCGCCGCCGGCGACCCGCTCGCCGGGCCCTTCGCCCACGTCGTCGTCGACGAGGCCCAGGAACTCACCGACGCCGAATGGCAGATGCTGGTCTCCCGCTGCCCCTCGCGCAGCTTCACCATCGTCGGCGACCGCGCCCAGGCCCGCCACGGCTTCACCGAGACCTGGCGGGAGCGCCTGGAGCGCATCGGCCTCGACCGCGTCGAGACGACCTCGCTCAGCATCAACTACCGCACCCCGGAAGAGGTCATGGCCGAGGCCGAGCCGGTCATCCGCGCCGCCCTCCCGGACGCCAACGTGCCGACCTCGGTCCGCGCCTCCGGCCTCCCCGTCCACCACGGCACCGCCGACGAACTCGACGCCCTCCTCGACGACTGGACCGCCGGGAACGCCGACGGCGTCGCCTGCGTCATCGCCGCCGAGGGCCGGCTCCCCGCACTCGGCGACCGCCCCCGGGTCAGGGCGCTCACCCCGAGCCTCTCCAAGGGCCTGGAGTTCGACCTCGTCGTCCTCCTCGACCCGGAGGAGTACGGCGAGGGCGTCGAGGGCGCGGTCGACCACTACGTGGCGATGACCCGCGCCACCCAGCGCCTCGCCGTCCTCACCACCGCCTGACCCGAAGCGCGCCGGCGGGCCTGACGCTCAGGACGGCAGCCCGCCCCGCGCGATCACCCGTGCGTACCAGCGGGCACTGTCCTTGAGCGTCCTCCGCTGGCTCGCGAAGTCCACGTGCACGATCCCGAACCGCTTGCTGTACCCGAACGCCCACTCGAAGTTGTCCAGGAGCGACCACAGGAAGTAGCCCCGTACGTCCGCGCCGTCCTCGATCGCGCGGCGCACCGCCGCCAGATGCCCGTGCAGGTAGGCCACCCGCTCCGGGTCCCGCACCTGCCCGGACGGGTCGGCGTAGTCGTCGTACGCCGCCCCGTTCTCGGTGATCACCAGCGGCACGCCCGGCAGCTCGTCGCGCAGCCGGGCCAGCAGCTCGTACAGCCCGTCCGCGTCCACCGGCCAGTCCATCGCCGTCCGGGGCCCCGGCGCCGGCAGGAACCGCACGTGCCGCTCCGCGCCGCCCCACGGCGCCGGCGACTCCGAGGAGCCCGCCGCGACGACTGTGGGGGAGTAGTAGTTGAGCCCCAGCGAGTCGATCGGCGCCGAGACCGTCGCCAGGTCCCCGTCCCGTACGAACCCCCAGTCCGTCACCCGGGCCGTGTCCCGCACCAGGTCCTCCGGCAGCCGGCCCCGGAACACCGGGTCCAGGAAGATCCGGTTCGCCACCGCGTCGATCCGGCGCGCCGCGTCCAGGTCCTCCGCCGACTCCGTCAGCGCCCGCACCACGTGCAGGTTCAGCGTCAGCGACACCTCGGAGCCGGCCGGCAGCGCCTCCCGCAGCGCCCCCACCGCCAGGCCGTGCGCCAGGTTCAGGTGGTGCGCGGCGCGCAGCGCCTCCGCGTCGCTGGTCCGGCCCGGGGCGTGCACGCCGTTCCCGTACCCCAGGAAGGCGGCGCACCACGGCTCGTTCAGCGTCGTCCAGGTCGCGACCCGGTCGCCGAGCGCCGCCGCCGTCATCCCCGCGTACTCGGCGAACCGCTCCGCCGTCTCCCGGCGCGGCCAGCCGCCCGCGTCCTCCAGCTCCTGCGGCAGGTCCCAGTGGTACAGCGTCGCCACCGGCCGGATCCCCGCCTCCCGCAGCTCGTCGCAGAGCCGCCGGTAGAAGTCCAGGCCCTTCTGGAGCGCGGGCCCGCGCCCGGTCGGCTGGACGCGCGGCCACGCCACCGAGAACCGGTAGTCCGTCACCCCCAGCTCGCGCATCAGCGCCACGTCCTCGCGCACCCGGTGGTAGTGGTCGGCGGCGATGTCACCGGTGTCGCCGTTGCGGACCTTGCCCGGCGTCCGGCTGAAGGTGTCCCAGATGGACGGCGTCCGGCCGTCCTCCGTGGCCGCGCCCTCGATCTGGTACGCGGCGGTGGCGGTGCCCCAGCGGAAACCCTCCGGGAAGCGGAGCGTCGCGGAGGACTCGGGGCGTGCGTCGACAGCGGTCATGAGGAGGCAACTCCAAGAAGATGAGGGAGGGACGAGGAAGACAGGGGGGCTCAGCCCTTGACCGCGCCCTGCATGATGCCGCCGACGATCTGGCGGCCGAGCAGGCCGAAGACCAGCAGCACGGGCAGCGTGCCGAGCAGGGTGCCGGCCATGATCACGGATTGGTCGTGGACGTAGCCGCCGCCGAGCTGGCGCAGCGCCACCTGGACGGTCGGCTCCTGCGAGGAGAGCGCCACGATCGGCCAGAAGAAGTCGTTCCAGGCGGCCATGAAGGTCAGCAGACCGAGGACCGCCATGCCCGGCCGGGCGATCGGCACCACGATCGACCAGAAGATCCGGGCGGTGGACGCGCCGTCCACCCGGGCCGCCTCGATCAGCTCGTCGGGCAGCGACTGCACCAGGTACTGGCGCATGAAGAACACCCCGAAGGCGGAGACGAGTCCCGGCAGGATCACCGACTGGAGCTGGTTCACCCACTGGAGCTCCGCGATCAGCATGAAGAGCGGGATGACGCCCAGCTGCGGCGGGATCATCATCGTCCCCACCGTCACCGCGAGCAGCGCGCCCCGGCCCCGGAAGCGGAGCTTGGCGAAGGCGAAGCCGGCGAGCGTGCAGCACAGCACCGTGCCGACGGTGATCGAACCGGACACGATGAGGGAGTTGAGCAGCGCCTTGCCGATGTCCGCCTCGGCGAGCACCGCCTCGAAGTTCCGGATGAGATGCGGGCCGGGCACCAGCGAGGGCGGCACCTGGGCCAGGTCGGCGTTGGTGCGGCTGGCCGCGACGATCGTCCAGTAGAAGGGGAAGGCGGAGACGAGCACGGCCAGGATCAGCACGGCGTACGCGACCGGCCCGGCCTTCAGGGTCCGCCCGGCACCGGACCGGCGCCGCGGCCGGGAGGGCGTCCGCCGGGCGGGGGCGCGGACCTGGGCGGGCGGATCGGCGAGCGCGGTCATCGGCCGGCCTCCTTGCGGGAACGGCGGCGCGCGATCAGGGCGTTGACCCCGACCAGCACCAGGATCAGCAGGAACATCACCCAGGCGATCGCGGCGGCCCGGCCCAGGTGGAAGAAGCCCCAGCCCTGCTCGTACATGTACAGGCCGAGCGTCTGGTACTGGTGCGAGATGCCGCCCGACATGGACCCCTCGAAGAGCAGCGGCTCGCCGAAGAGCTGGGTGGCGCCGATCGTCGACACGACGACGGTGAAGAGGATGGTCGGCCGCAGCCCCGGCAGGGTGACGTGGAAGAACTGCCGCCAGCGGGAGGCGCCGTCCATCTCCGCCGCCTCGTACAGCTCCGACGGGATCGACTGCATGCCGGCGAGGTAGATGAGCGCGTTGTAGCCCGTCCACCGCCAGACGACGATCGTGGAGACCGCGATCTGCGAGCTGAGGGTGCCCGACTGCCAGTCGATCGGCCCGACGCCGACGAGGCCGAGGACGTAGTTGAAGAGCCCGAAGTCGCGGCCGAAGAGCTGAGCGAAGACGAGGGTCGCCGCGGCGACGGAGGTGGCGTACGGCAGCAGCATCGCCGTCCGCAGGAACGTCCGGCCACGGAGCCGGTGGTTGAGCAGGTGCGCCAGCGCGAGCGCCATCACCAGCTGCGGAACGGTGGACAGCACCCCGATCGTGAAGGTGTTGCGCAGCGCGGTCCAGAAGAACTCGTCGCCGAAGAGCGCGGTGTAGTTGCCGAGCCCGCGCCACTCCATGGCGCCGGGGTCCTGGAGTTCGACCCGGTGGAGCGACACGTACGCCGTGTAGACGAGCGGGAAGAGCCCGAAGGCGGCGAACAGGGTGAAGAACGGTGCGACGTACGTGTAGGGGGAGAGAACGCCCCACACACGCCGGAAGCCCGACGTACGAGGAACGGTGCCGGCTTTCGCCGGTGCGACGAGGGTCACGGTGCGGCCCTTCGGGAGACGGTTCGGAAGGATGACGACGAGCCCCTGGCGGGCCCGGCGCGTGGGCGGCAGGAGGCCCGCCGGTGGCCCTGCCGGGCCCTGCGGGTGGATCTGACGGGGCCCTGCCGGTGGACCTGACGGTGGCCCGGCCCCGCGGCCCCGCGGCCCCGGGCGGGCCGCCGCCCACGGTCCGGTGAGGCTGCCGCCGGACGCCTGCCCGTGGGCGGGGCGTGGGGGCGGTACCGGACGGTGGGGCCGGCCGGGAGGCTGCCCGTCGGACCGGGGCCCGTCGGGGAGGCTGCCCCCCGCCGGGGACCGGGGACCGGAGCCCGTCGGGCCGGAACCCGTCGGGCCCGTGGCCCGTGGGGCGGCACCGGCGGCGCACGGAGACCCGCCGGGTCCGCCGTTCGGGGCCGGCCCCCTTCGGGGCCGGACGTCGATCGACCGGACCCCGTCGGGGCGGCAGCCGCCTTCCGGCGGACCCCGCCGGACCCCGACCGGGCCCCGGCGGCGCGTCCCCGCCGGGACGGTCGTCCGTGCGGCCCGCCGGTGGGATCGGACCACCGGCGGGCGGTCCGGGGGCGGGAGCCGGGAGGGTTGTCCGTGGGCGCGCCCCTGCGGGGAACGGAACGTACTGTGCGGCGTCGGCCCCCGGCCCCTGGCCCCTGGTGTTCCCGGCCGAGCCGCCCGCTGCTGGACCCGGCCCCATCGGTACGGAGGCCCGGCGGCTGCGCGTCGGCCGCGGGTGCCCCGCGTCGGGCCGAGGGAGGTGGGGCCGTGGGCCGCCGGACGGATGGCGTCCGACCGCGGCCGAGCCCCCGAGCCGGGCGTCAGCCCAGGGTGTTCGCGACGCCCTTCTTCGCGTTCTCCCAGGCCTTCTCCGGGGCGAGGCCCTTGCGTTCGACCTCGCTCAGCGCGTTGGTGATCTGCTGGCTGATGTTCTGGTCGTGGACGCCGAGCACCTGGACCGGCGCCGCCTTCGCCGCGTCGCCGAAGATCTGTCCGATGGGCGCGCCCGAGAAGTACGGGTCCGTCGTGCCGGCGACCTCGGCGATCGCGCCGGTCGAGGACGGGAAGTTGCCCTGCTTGGCGAAGATCTTCGCCTGCTGCTCCGGCGCGGTGAGCCACTTCACCAGCTCGTACGCCTCCTTCTTGTGCTTCGCGGCGCGCGGCACCGCGAGGTAGGAACCGCCCCAGTTCCCGGCGCCGCCGGGCAGCGCGGCGATGTCCCACTTGCCCTTGCCGGTCTCGCCGGCCTGGCCCTTGATGTAGCCGAGCATCCACGCGGGGCAGGGGATCGTCGCGAAGGAGCCCGCGGCGAAGGCCTGGTTCCACTGCGGGGACCACTGGTCGAGCTTGGCGCTGAGCCCGGCGGAGCTCGCCTCGACGGAGGTCTCCCAGGCGGTCTTCAGGGCGGGGTTGGTCTCCCAGATCAGCGCCCCGGAGGCGTCGTAGTACCGCTCCTTCTCCTGCCCGATCATGATCGAGTAGAGGCTGCCGACGCTGTCGAGCCACGCGCTCTTCGCGGGGGCCTTGGCCTTGTACTGCTTGCCGAGCTCCAGGTATCCGTCCCAGGTGGACCACTTCTTCGCCAGCTCGGCCCGGTCGGTGGGCAGTCCGGCCTGTGCGAAGAGGTCGGTGCGGTAGCACATCGCCTCGGGGCCGACGTCGGTGCCGAGGCCCAGCACCTCTCCGTTCTTCCCGGTGGCGGCGGCCCACTTCGCCTCGGCGAACTGGCTCTTCAGCCCGTCGGCGCCGTACTTCCGCAGGTCCTCGAAGCGGTCGGCCTGCTGCTGGGTGACGGAGGCGATCCGGCCGACCTCGATGCCCTGGACGTCGGCGAGGCCGCCGCCGCCGGCGAGCCGGGTCTGGAGGGACTTCCAGTAGTCCGCCTCGTCCTCGGTGTCGGTCTGCTTGATGGTGACCTCGGGGTGGAGCTTCTCGTACTCGGCGTAGAGGCCGGCCTCCTTGTAGCCGAAGGAGCCGAAGAGGTCGACGGTGACGGTGACCTTGCCGCCGGGCTTGTCGGACGCGGTGTCGGAGCCTCCGGAGCCGCAGGCTGCGAGCAGGGAACCGGTGAGCACGACCGCTCCGATGCGGAGGGCTGCCTTGCCGGCGGCGCGGGTGATGGGCATGGACGGGCTCCCTTGGAGTCAGGGCGGATCGGGGCGGATCTCGGCGGATCGGGGTGGAGCGGGGTGGAGCGGGGTGGAGCACAGGAAGGGGGAAGCGGGAGGAACGGAGTGCTTCGGGTCCCGCCCGAGGCTGGCGAACGCGCTTGAGAGCGCTCTCAAGAACGGACTGGAGCGTGCCCCGACTCGCCCGTTCCCGTCAAGACTCGAAGGCGTAACGGCTCGGAATCGAGGGGTTCCTACGAGACCGCCGCTCCAACTCCGCTTTCGTTCGCCTCTCTTGACGCCCAGGTTTCGGGAGTTTTACGTTGCGCACTGCTGAGAGCGCTCTCAAGAACCGTCACACCCAAGAACGAACCCCCACGAATCCCTCCTTCGAGCCAACGAGGTGCTGTACGTGTCAGCTCCCCGCTCCCGACCGGCCGCGTCGCTGGTCCTCACCGCCGCCCTGGCGGCCGCCGGTCTCGTACCGGCCGCCGCCGGGTCCGCCTCCGCCGCCACCGTCCCCGTGGGCGCGGGCGGATACTCCGACACCCGCCCCGCCGGGACCTCGGGTCCCACCACCAACACCGGGACCCCCGTCACCCCCAAGGTGACCGCCGCCGCCAAGGACCGGCCCGTCCCCACCAACGACTGGTGGTCCTCGCTCGCCTTCCAGCGCTACGGCGACAACCCGTACTCGACCCCCATGTACGGGCATCCGCTCACCTACCAGGCCGTCGCCGGCGGCCTGGAGATCGGCTACCCCACCACCCCGGCGATCGTCGGAGACGGCCGCCAGTACGAGTTCCCCCACAAGGCCGACCTCACCCTCGGCCTCACCGGGCTCAACTCGCCCGACGCCAAGGCCGACGACTGGTCCGACTGGACCGTCACCCCGCTCTGGTCCGACGGCGCCCGCACCCTGCGCACCACCATCGGCCACGGCCTGCCCTACGTGTACGCCAAGGGCACCGGCGGCGACGCCCGGATCACCACCGCCGCACCGCCCACCGTCTTCGCCGACCAGGGCAACGTCCTCGGCATCACCGTCGCGGGCCACCACTACGCCCTCTTCGCCCCCACCGGCACCGACTGGAACGTCTCGGGCAGCACGCTCACGGCCGGCCTCGGCGGCAAGGACTACTTCTCCGTCGCCGTCCTCCCCTCCACCGACGCCCTCGCCACCTACCGGCGCTACGCCTACAGCTTCGTCACCGGCTCCCGCGTCGCCTGGTCCTCCTCCGGCGGCAAGGCCAACGCCACCTACACGCTGACCACCGAGGCGAAGGAGGGCACCGAGACCGGGACGCTCCAGGCCCTCTACCGGCACCAGTGGCTGAACTCCACCGACCCGCTCACCCCGTACACGTACGTCTCCCCGCGCGGCACCATGAAGGTCCGCGAGGGCCGCTCCTTCTCCACCAGCCGCAAGCAGGCCGCCGTCCTGCCCGGGCTGCCCGCCACCGGCGCCGTCGACCAGGCCCGGCTGCGCACCTATCTGAACGAGGTGGTGAACTCCGCCGACCCGTTCTCCGGAGCCACCGACACGTACTGGACCGGCAAGGCGCTCGGGAAGCTCGCCCAGCTGGTGCCGCTCGCCGAACAGCTCGGCGACACGGCGCTGCGCGACCGGCTCCTCGGCCTGATCAAGGGCCGGCTCCAGGACTGGTTCACCACGGGCGGCGCGAACGAGTTCTCGTACGACCGCACCTGGAAGACCCTGACCGGCTACCCGGCCTCCTACGGCAGCGACACCGAGCTCAACGACCACCACTTCCACTACGGCTACTACGTGTACGCCGCCGCCGTCGTCGCCCAGTACGACCAGGCCTGGGCCGCCGACTCCGCCTGGGGCGGCATGGTGAAGACCCTCGTCCGCGACGTCGCCAACCCCAGCCGCACGGACACGGCCTTCCCCTTCCTGCGCGGCTTCGACGTGTACGCCGGACACAGCTGGGCCTCCGGCCACTCCGGCTTCGCGGCCGGCAACAACCAGGAGTCGTCCTCCGAGTCCACCAACCTCAGCGCCGCCCTCGTCCTGTGGGGCGCCGCCACCGGTGACGCCTCCCTGCGCGACCTCGGCGGCTACCTCCTCGCCACCGAGTCCGACGCCATCGGCCAGTACTGGTTCGACGCCGACCAGCAGGTCTTCCCCGGCTCCTTCGGCCACGACACCGTCGGCATGGTCTGGGGCAGCGGCGGCGCGTACTCCACCTGGTGGACCGCCAACCCCGAGGAGATCCACGGCATCAACACCCTCCCGGTGACCGCCGGAAACGCGCTGCACATGGGCGCCTACCCGGGCGCGATCCGGCGCAACCTCGCCGAGATGGAGCGGGAGAACGGCGGCCCGGCCGTCGAATGGCGCGACATCCTGTGGGAGTTCGAGTCGCTCGCCGAACCGGCCCGCGCCAAGGGCCGCTTCGACGCCGTCGGCGGCAACTACACGCCGGAGGCGGGCGAGTCCCGTGCCCACACCTACCACTGGCTGACCGTCCTGGACGCGCTCGGCGCCCCCGACGCGAGCGTCACCGGCTCCGTCCCGACCTCCGCCGTCTTCCTCAAGGGCACCGAACGCACCTACGCGGCCCACAACTTCGGCTCCGCGCCGATCACCGTCACCTTCTCCGACGGCAAGTCCCTGGCCGTACCCGCACGTTCGACCGCCACCGGCAAGGGAACCACCGGCACGATCCCCTGCGGTGAGCCCGGCGGGCCCGCCTGCCCCGACCCGGGCACCGGCGACACCTTCCGGCTCGCCTCCGGCGGCACCCTGACCACCGCCACCGACACCACCGCCGGCAGCGACACCATCGCCTCCGCCGGCGGCGCCAACCACGACGGCACCCCGCACCAGCCGCTCGTCTACGTGGCGCGGAACGTCACCGGCACCCTCACCCCGGGCGCCGCCACCGCCTTCCGCCTCGCCGTGGACGCCGGCACCAACGTCGGCCTCGGCCAGCAGGTCCGGGTCAGCTACGACCTGACCGGCGACGGCACCTTCGAACGCACCGAGACCTACCACTACTTCGCCACCGACCCGGTGGCCGGCTGGGAGCGCTACGACCAGAACCGCGGCCTGAAGTCCGCCACCGGCACCCTCGGCGACCTCCGCGGCGGCACCGTCCGCGTGGAGCTGTGGAGCGCCATCGGCAACGGCCCGTCGACCGTCCGCACCGGCACGGACGACTCGGTCCTGGTCATCCCCTTCGACTGACGGGGGCGCCGGGCCTCACGCCGAGGCCCGGCGCACCAGCGTCGTCGGCGTGATCAGCGGGTCCGGGGCGGATGCCCCGGACCCCTGTTCGTTCAGCAGCCGCATGAGCAGCCGCACCATCAGCCGCCCCATGCCCTCGATGTCCTGCCGGACGGTCGTCAACGGCGGGTCCGTGCGCTCGGCGATCGACGCCACGTCGTCGAAGCCGACCACCGCGACGTCCTCCGGCACCCGCAGCCCCCGCTCCCGCAGCACCCGCAACGCGCCCGAGGCCATCAGGTCGTTGGCGGCGAACACGCCGTCCACGTCCGGACGCCGGTCGAGGAGTTCGGCCATCGCCCGGGCGCCGCTCTCGGCCGTGAAGTCGCCGTGGCCCAGGAGGGCGGGGTCCGGGTCCCCGAGCGCGTCGCGGTAGCCGTCGGCGCGGTCCACGGCCGAGGTCTGGTCGCGCGGCCCGGCCAGGTGCGCGACGGTCCGGCAGCCCCGGTCGACCAGGAGCCGGACGGCCTCGCGCGCCCCGCCGCGGTTGTCGCAGTCGACGTACGGCATGCCGGGGCCGGTCCCGTCCGTCGGCCGGCCGCCGAGCACCGTCGGGATCTTCGCCCGGCGCAGCACCGCCGCCAGCTCGTCCTCGTCGTGCAGCGAGAAGGCGAGCGCCCCGTCCACGTGCCCGCCGCCGAGGTACCGCGCGATCCGGTCGTGGTCGCCCGGGCTCTCCACCCACAGCAGCACCAACTGCGAGTCGTGGGCGGTCAGTTCGCGGCTGATGCCGCGTACCTGCTCCTGGAAGAAGGGGTCGGAGAAGATCCGGAACTCGGGCTCCGCGATGACCACCGCCACCGCGTCGTTGCGCCGGGTGACCAGGGTGCGGGCCGCGAGGTTCGGGACGTAGCCGAGCTCCTCCACCGCCTGCCGCACCTTGTCGACCAGTGGAGCGCGGACCCCCGCGCCGCCGTTGACGACCCGCGAGGCCGTGGCCCGCGACACCCCGGCTCGGGCCGCGACGGCCTCCAGGGTCGGGCGCGCCCCCGTCGTCTGCTCGGCCACGTCGGCCCCCTTCGTCTGCTCGGACCGAGTCAGGATATCCGTACCGGCGCGGCGCTTGAGAGCGCTCTCTGGATCGCTCTCCTGATCACTGGCGGGCGACGGAGGGAGCCACTCCCCGGCCGGGGGACGGGGCTCACTCCCCGGCCGGGGGGACAGGGGCTCACTCCCGGGCGGGGGACAGGGCTCACTCCCGGGCCGGGGCGAAGGAGACGAGACGGGGCTGCCGCTGGGCGTCGTCGCCGCTGACGCCGGCGGGCATGGTGACGATCCTCCCGCCGACCTGGAGGACGCGGCCCGCCATCGTGCTGTACTCGGCCTCGGCGGCGGCCGCCGGGTGCCGCAGCAGCACCTTCTCGGTGCCGGCCCCGCCCTTGTCGAGGACGAAGGTGCGGCCGGGGCTGCCGGGGGTCGCCGACTCGTACACGAGGGTCCCCGACGCGGAGGGGGAGCCGACCGGCGTGAGGGTCCTGCCGTCGTGCGCCCGGATCCCCCAGAGGAGCTTCCCGGTCGCCAGGTCGTAGGCGCCGACCCGGTCCGTACCGCCGACGTGGACGAGGCCGTGACCGACGACGATGCCCGGGCAGGGCTGGAGGCCCGCGTCGATGCCGACCTGCGCGCAGTGCTCGAAGCCCTTGGGGCGCGGGTCGATGGTGCGGCGCAGCTCGCCCCGGGGGCCGAGGGCGACGATCCGCCAGTCGGCGGTGAGTCGTTCGTTGTCGATCGAGGTGTACACCACCGGGTCGACCGAGACCATCCGCTCCACCCGCCGGCCGGCCGGGGTCCGGTGACGCCAGCGCACGGCGCCGGTGCGCGGATCGAGCTCGCGGAGCTGGGAGTACCGCTTGCCCCGGTCGACGTCGAGCGCGCAGCCGGCGCCGACGAGGAGCCTGCTGCCGCCTGCCACCTGGTCGGGGTGGCAGCGGCCCGGGTCCTCGGTGGGGATCGTGAAGAGCCGGGACCCGTCGGAGACGCGGAAGGCGGCGGCGCCCAGGCCTTCGGCGACGGCGAGGGTGTCCCCGCTGATCGCGGTGTGCACGATGACGGCGGGCGTGTCGCGGGCGGGGTCCCGCAGCAGCTCCTTCGTCCAGCCCGCCTTCCCGGTCCGCAGGTCGATCATCCGGAACCGGTCGCAGCGCGCGCCCCGTTGGGCGCCGCTGGTCGCGAGGACGAGGACGATCCGGCCGTCCGGGGTCGTCTGCTCCGGCGCCTCGCAGACCGGGGTGGGCAGGGTCAGGTTCCAGACCTCGGCGCCGTCCGAGAGCCGGTAGGCCGTGACCTCCCGGTACAGGGCCTGCACGATCGTGTCGCCGACGATCCAGGGTCCGTCGACGTGGACGGTGCGCCGGGGCAGGTCGGTGGAGTCCGTGGCGATCCAGGCGGCGGACTCGCCGGGGCGGCGGGCCGCGGCCAGCTCCTGGGCGCCGGGGACGCGGACCGGGCGAGGGGTGCGGAGCGCGGGCTCGGGGGAGGCCGTCCCGGAGGGTGGAGCGGGGCTCTCCTTCGCGTCCGCCGGCAGCGGCCGCTCGCCCCCGGGCCCGTATCCGTACCACCCGGCTCCGGCCACCGCGGCGACCAGCAGCGCCAGGCAGACGGCGAGCGCGGTCAGCCCGCGGTCGCGCCGGGAGCGGGGGACCGGGGGAGGAGGCTGCCGCCCCGGGGGATACCAGGACGGCGGTGTGTGCGACATCGGGGTCCCCCTGTGGATCACCGGCGGTTCGGAGAAGAATTCTAGAACGATGTTCTGTTTTGGCCGTAGCATAGCGGCGCCGGGCGACGGCACGGACGGACGGCGCCGACTCGCGGCACGGGCGGACGGCCCGGACGGCACGGGCGACACAGACGACACCGACGCGGGACCGGGGGCGACGATGGTGCGGAGCGACGCCGAACACGGCGGCTACGAACAGCTCATGAGGGAAGCGGCGGTACGGGAACGGCTCGGCGCCCATCGCGGCGGCCACGCCTCCTCCGCGCCGGCGCGCCGTCGCGGCGCCCTCGGGGTCGCGGTCCTCGCCGCGATCCTCGCGGCGGCCGTCGTCGCCGCGCTCGCCGGCGGCTACGGCCCGCTCGCGATGGTCCCCGGATTCCCGCTCGTCCTCTGCCTCTTCGCCCTCCTCGGCCACCTCCTCTTCGGCGGCCGCACCGGCGACGCGCGCCTGGAGCAGTACGAGGGCGGGCTCGTGGTGCACCTCAAGGGCCGGATCCGGGTGGTCCGTTACGCCGACACGAAGGTCCTCGACAACACCGTCCGCCGCACCCAGTACGGACGGACCCTCTCGGTCGCGTACTCCTTCGGCCTCACCGACACCGAGGGGCGCAACCTCGTCGTCGGCAGTGTCTTCACCGGCGGAGAGGTCTGGGGTCCGCTGTTGCGCCAGGACTCCGCCCGCGCCCAACTGCCCGGCGCTCTCGCCCGCCTCGACGCCGGCGAGCGCCTCGACTTCGGCCTGGTGTGGCTGACGGCCGACGAACTGGGCTCGGGCCGGGCCTCGGCGCCCTGGCGCACGGTCCACGGGGTCCAGTTGGCGGACGGCACCCTCACCGTTCGGGCCGAGGGCCGGCGCGGGCCGCTGTTCGTCGCCCCCACGCGCTACCTCGCGAACACCCCGCTGCTCCTCACGCTGATGGAGACCCTGCGCGTGCGGTGAAGAGGAACCGGACGACGACCGCGCGAACTGCCTTACCTCGCCCCTTACTTCAACTCTTGACGCAAGAGGGTCGAGACTTCTAGCTTCTCGGTGCGCGCAGCCCTGTTCTCCCCCACCCGGGCCCGTCCTCCGGCGGCCCGGCGAACTCCGAGGAGCGTGTCCTTCCCATGCGCAGAAGTCGATTCTCCGGGCGGGCCCTGGCCCTGACGGCCCTCACCGCCGTGCTGTCCGCCCTGTTCGCCGTGGCGCCAGCCGAGGCCGCCGAGGGTTCCATCACCGGACTCGCCGGCAAGTGTGTCGACGTGGCGGCGGCGAACAGCGCCAACGGCACCGCCGTCCAGCTCTACTCCTGCAACGGCACGAACGCCCAGCGCTGGTCCAACCCGGGAGACGGCACCCTGCGTGCCCTCGGCAAGTGTCTCGACGTCGTCGACCGGGGCACCGGCGACGGCGCCTCTGTCCAGCTGTGGGACTGCAGCGGCGGCGCGAACCAGCAGTGGGTGGTCACCGCCGCCCGCGACATCGTCAACCCCGCCGCGAACAAGTGCCTGGACGTCCGCAACAACAACAGCGCCGACGGCACCCGGCTGCAGATCTGGAGCTGCACCGGCGCGGCGAACCAGAAGTGGAACGCGCCCGGGAGCGGTGGCGGCACCCCCGCCCCGTCCGGATTCGTGGTCACCGAGGCGCAGTTCAACCAGATGTTCCCGAACCGGAACCCCTTCTACACGTACGCGGGCCTGGTCGCCGCCACCAAGAAGTACCCGGCGTTCGCGGGCACCGGCAGCGACACGGTGAAGAAGCAGGAGGCCGCGGCCTTCCTCGCCAACGTCAACCACGAGACCGGCGGCCTGGTCCACATCGTCGAGCAGAACACCGCCAACTACCCGCACTACTGCGACTGGAACCAGCCGTACGGCTGCCCGGCCGGGCAGGCCGCCTACTACGGCCGCGGCCCGATCCAGCTCTCCTGGAACTTCAACTACAAGGCCGCCGGCGACGCCCTCGGCATCGACCTCCTGAACAACCCCTGGCGGGTCGAGCGCGAGCCGGACGTCGCCATGATGACCGGCCTCTGGTACTGGAACACCCAGAACGGCCCCGGCACCATGACCCCGCACAACGCCATGGTCAACGGCGCCGGCTTCGGCCAGACGATCCGCTCCATCAACGGGTCCCTGGAGTGCGACGGCCGCAACCCGGCACAGGTCCAGAGCCGCGTCGACGCCTACCTCCGGTTCACCTCGGTCCTCGGTGTGGCACCGGGCGGCAACCTGTACTGCTGACGCCTCCGGGGAGGCGGGGAAGGGCGGGTGCCGGATGGACTCCGGCACCCGCCCTCCCCCGGTGTGCTCAGGCGGTGGCGTCGAGGACCGCGCGGAAGCGGGCCCGGCCGGTCAGCATGTGCTCGTAGGCCTTCGGTGCCTCGGAGAGCGGGAAGAGCTCGATGCTCGGCCTGATCCCGTGGGCGGCGCTGAAGGCGAGGCTGTCCTCGTTCTCGACGGGGGTGCCGGTCAGGTGGCCCTGGACGGTGCGGGTGCCGATGATCAGCTCCCCGGTGTCCACCTGGACCGGGTCGGCCGCGGCGCCGAGGACCAGCAGCCGGCCGCGCGGCGCGAGCCCCGCCACCAGGGGGCCCATCGAGGCGCCGGAGGAGGCGGTGGCCAGGACCGCCGCCGCGCCGCCCAGCTCCTGGAGGGCCTCGGCGACGTCCTGCGCGGTGCTGTCGACGTAGTCATGGGCCCCCAGCTCGCGGGCCGCCGCCTCCTTGTCCCGGCCGCGGCCGATAGCAACGACGCGGTGCCCGAGCGCGCGGGCGTACTGCACCGCGAGGTGCCCGAGGCCGCCGATGCCCTGCACCGCTATGAGCGAGCCCGGCCGGGCCCCGCTGCGCTGGAGGGCCGTGAACGTGGTCAGTCCGGCGCACAGCAGCGGCGCCGCCTCGGCCGGCGGCACGCCGTCGGGGACGCGGACGAGACCGCTGGCCCGGGCGTACGCCACCTCCGCGTACCCGCCGTCGATCGTGGTCCCCGTCTGCTCCTGGTCCCGGCAGCTCACGAAGTCGCCCCGGCGGCACGGGTCGCACTCCCCGCAGTGCCCGGCGAGGAAGCCGATGCCGACGCGCTCGCCGGTCCGCCAGGCGCGGACGCCGGGACCGACCGCGTCGATCACGCCGACGATCTCGTGCCCGGGGACGATCGGCCGCGTGGGGTCGGCGCGCATGCCCTCGGCCGCGAGGACGTCGGTGTGGCAGATGCCGCAGAACTCGACCCGGACCCGGACCTGGTTCGGGGCGGGGTCGACTAACTCCCGGTCGACGAGGCGGAAGTCCTGGGAGCCGGTGACTTCGACGGCTCGGTAGGTGTCCATGTGCTGCTCCTCGGGTGGACCGAAGGTTCGGTCGTCGGTGATGCGGTCGTCGGTGATGTGGTCGTCGGTGGTTCGGATGGCGACGGTTCGAGGGTCAATATGAACGTCCGTCTTGGATTCGGCAAGCTTGGATCCTGGGGGTTCGGTCGAGGCAAGTGGGCGCAGGCCAGGGGTGATTGACGCTCAAGACGACCGTTCATATTCTGGGGCGGGGAGAGCGAGGGGAGTGCGGCAGTGGCCAGGCCCAGCGTGCGTGAGCGGTTGGTCGAGGGCGCCGTGGAGTGCTTCCACCTGCACGGGTTCAACGGCACCGGCATCCAGGACATCGCCCGTGCGGCCGGAGTCCCCAAGGGGTCGGTGTACAACCACTTCGCGAGCAAGGAGGACCTGGCCGCGGAGGTCCTGGAGCGCTACGCCGCCTCCCGCGACCTCGCCCGCCTCGACGACGGGACGCTCGCCCCCCTCCCGCGGCTGCGGGCGCACTTCGTCTACCTCGCCGACGACCTCGCACGCTTCTCCTTCGAACGGGGCTGCCTCTTCGGGAACTTCGGCGCCGAACTCTCCAACCAGAGCGACCTGCTCCGCGGCCGGGTGGAGGCAGGCCTCGCCACCTGGACCGAGGCCGTCGTCCGCGTCCTCGGCGAGGCCCGCGCCGCGGGCGACCTGACCGGACCGCTCGCCCCCGAACGGCTGGGGCCGTTCCTCGTCGAGGCATGGGAGGGCGCCGTGCTCCGAGCGAAGGTCACCCGGGACCGGGCCCCGCTCGACGACTTCTTCGCGGTCCTCGACGCGCTCACCGCCTGACGTACACCCGCCGTGCCGCGTTCACCCGTGGTGGTGGTCGCGGCCCGTACCGTCCGTCCGTCCCTCCCGCGTGCGGCAGCGTGACCGTCATGAACGCCCGCCGCGCCGTGCTCCCCCTGCTCACCGCCCTCCTCGTCGGCGGCTGCGTCGCCCTCCCGGAGCGGGCCGCGCCGCCCGCCCCGCAGCCTCCGGGAACCAGGCCGCCCGCGCTCGCGCCCGCCGCCCAGCGACCCCCGTCCGCCCTGCCGGAGCAGCCGGATCCGCCCGTGGAGGCCGAACCCCGGGAGGAATTGGCGGAGGCGGAGGCGGGAGCGGAGGCGGAGGCGGGAGCGGAGACGGAGGTCGAGCCCCGGGAGACCGGCCCGGGAGCCGTTCCGCCTCCCGCACCCCGTCCCGTGCGGCCTCCCGCCACCGTGCCGCCTTCCGCGTCCGTTCCGCGCCCGGCGCCCCGCACGACGACCCCCCGCGCCACAACCCCCCGCCCGTCGGCGCCGACGCGCACGCCCCGGGCCCGCGCCGCGACCCCGCCCCGGGAACCCGCGCCCGCCACCCGCCCGGCGGCGGGGGAGCGGCTGCCCGAGATGCGGAACCTCTGCCGTGAGGCGCGGCGGATCGACGCGCCCATGGGGGCGGCGGACCTGTGCCGGAGCATGTACGGGAGCTGAGGGCGCCGCCTTCCACGTGCTCGTCGTCACGGCCCTCCTCCTCGGCACCGGCCCCGTCGGCCGGCTCCTCCTCGGCGCCGCCTTCGCCCTGGCCGGCGCCGCCGCCGGCCCGGTGGCCCGCCGGGCCTCCCGGACGCGACCCACGGACGCCCGGGCCGTCCCTTCCGGATCCTGAAGAAACGGCCCGGGCCGGTACTCAGCCGTGCGCTCCGGCCTCCCTGAGGAGGGTGAAGCCGGGGCGGTCGACGGAGGCGGTCGTGGCGGCCAGGACCACCGCGCCGGTGCCGGACGCGCGGTCCAGGCCGAGCCAGGAGCGGAAGCCGCCGGTGCCGCCGTCGTGCATCGTGACGGTCAGGCCCGCGACCCTCAGGGTGATCCAGGCCGCGCCGATCCGCGTCCCCGGGGTGAAGCGCACAACGGGGTCGAGCGCGGCGATCCCCGGCGCCGTGCCGTCGAGCAGGGCGGCGGTGAGGCGCGCCATGCTGCCGATGTCGGCCCGGATCCCGCCGGCCGGCCCCAGCGCCTCGCCCGTCCACGGCTCGCGCGGCCGGCCGCGCCGGGTGGTGCCGGTGAGCGCGTCCGGCCGGAGCCCCGCCGGTCCGGCCGGGAGGTAGAAGGGGTCGAGACCGAGCGGGGTGCCCACGCGGTCGGCGACCAGTCGCTCGTACGACGTCCCGGCGGCGACCGCCAGTGCGTGCCCGAGGAGTTCGAACCCGAGGTTGGAGTAGCGGGGCCGCCGAGAGCGGAGCCGTACCGCGCGCGCCTGGTCGACCAGCTCGACGACGGACTCGCCGTACGGGTTGGTGCCGTGCCGCCAGAGCGCGAACGTCCGCCGCCACGGCCGCGCCGCGCCGGGCACCCTCGGCAGCCCCGACCGGTGCGTGGCCAGCGCCCCCAGCGTCACGCCGCCGGCCGCCACGTCCGCGAGGGGCAGCAGCGAGCCGAGCGCCGTCCGGGCGGTGACCTCCCCGCGCCTCAGCGCGTCCGCGTACAGCAGCCCGGTCACGCCCTTCGACACCGACCCGATCTCGTAGTCGGCCCCGAGCCCCGCCCCGACCGAGGCCACCGTCGTGCCCCCGGGCCCCACCACCGCCGCGGCGGCCGCGAACCGCCCGCCCGTCAGCTCCCGCAGCCGCCCCGCCAGCCGTTCGTCGCCGTGCTCCCCGGCCGCCCGCTCCCCGTCCATGCGGCCACCCTAGGAGCCCGCACGGCGGCCGCCCAGCCCCTCTGTGACCCATGTCACGGATTCCGCTTTCCCTCTTTCCGTTATCGCCGTCCTCCGCACAGGCTCTCCCAGGCGCAGGAAACTCCGGGAACGGGCGAGAGAAGGACGGACGGCGTGCAGCGGACGATGGAGACGGACCAGATGGCCGAGTGGACGACCCAGCGGATACGGGCGGCGCAGTACGGGGACCCCTGGGCGAGCGACCAGGTCCTCACCGCCCACCGGCCGCTCGTCCACGCCCTGGTGTCCCGCGCCCTCGACACCCGCTCCGATGCCTCCGCCGTCGATGCCGTCGCGGGGGACACCCTGCGCCGCGCGCGGGCCGCCCTGCACACGCTGCCGTACCCGGAGGCGTTCCGGCCCTGGCTCGTCGGCCTCGCCGTCGACACCGTCCTCGGCCACGCCGCCCTCGGAGCCGACGGGGGCGGGGGCTGGCTGGACGTCCAGGACGCGGTCCTGGCCGCACTCGGGTCGCTGGAGGCCGAGGGTCTGCTCCTCCGGTACGAGACGTCCGCCGCGCTCCAGTGGACGCCGGAGGACACCGCGGCCCGGATGGAGACGGTACGGGCGCGCGCCGAGGCCGCCCGGTCCGTCGGCGCCGCCCTGGCGCGGCGCCCCCGCTGCCCCGGGCTCCAGGAGCTGACCGCCGGCTGGGACGGCCGCCCCGGCGCCGACTGGCGCGACCACCTCGCCGGGCACACCCTGTGGTGCGCCCTCTGTGGCTCGGCGGCGCCGACCGTCGTCGTACCGTCCGTCGTCGTGCCGCCCACCGTGGTGGCCGGGTCCGCCGCCCCGGAGTACGGCGCGGACACCGTCGCCGACACCTCCGCCGACGCCTTCGCCGACGCCTTCGCGGAGGAGGCGACGCGGGCCTACGACCTCGGCGGGCTCGCCCCCGCGACCGCCTCCGACGGGCGCCGTGCGACGCGCGGGGACCGGCGCCGGCGGCGCCAGGCCGAGGAGCGGACGCGACGGCGCGCCGCCGTCGCGGCCGGCATCGCGGTCGTCGCGGTGACGGGCGGGGCGTTCTCGCTGTACGGCGGCGGCCGGGACGGCAAGGAGCTCCTGGAGACGAACCGCGCGGCCGCCCCCGGCCCCGACACGCCCCTCAGCCACGACCCGGACTCCCTCTCCACCACCCCCGCCGGCCTCGGCGCGACCCCCTCCGCGTCCGCCACGTCCCCCGGCCGGACGACGGCCTCCGCAACGCCCGGCGGCGGGAAGAAGACCGCCACCGCGCGCCCCACCACGGCGGCCCCCACCCCGCAGCGCACCACCGCGATCCCCACCCCCACCCTCCCCAGGAAGACCGCCGCGCCCACGACGGCCGCGCCGAAGCCCACCCCCACCACCGCGTCGCCGACGCCCTCCACCGACCCGGCCCCGGGCGGCGGCACGCAGAACGACGGCGGCCAGGGCTCCGCCGCCGACCAGGTGCTGTCGCTCGTCAACGCCGAGCGCGCCAAGGCGGGCTGCGGACCGCTCGCCGCGAACGCGACCCTCGCGCGCGCCGCGCAGGCACACTCCGACGACATGGCCGCCCGCGACTTCTTCGACCACACCAACCCCGACGGCGCCGACCCCGGCGACCGCGTCACGGCCGCCGGCTACCCCTGGTCCACCTACGGCGAGAACATCGCCATGGGCCAGCGCACGCCCGAGCAGGTCATGGAGGCGTGGATGAACAGCCCGGGCCACCGCGCGAACATCCTCAACTGCGACTTCAAGGAACTCGGCGTCGGCATCCACGACGACGGCGGCCCCTACTGGACCCAGGTCTTCGGCGCCCGCTGACCCCCGGCCCGCTCCCGCGAGGCGCGCGACGGCCCGTGACAGACTTGGCCCGCCCGCGTTCTCACCCGAGCGGCCGACAGGAGGCCCCATGTCCGTGCGTCCCCGGTCCGGTACGGCCGGGCGGCTTCTCGTACGGTACGGAGCCGAGGCGCCGGAGGCCGCGGTGCTCCTGCTGCACGGCGGACGGGCCGACGGACTGGAGGCGCCGCCGCTGCTCAACCTGCCCGCCCTGCGCATGCGGCCCTTCGCCGAGGCCGTGCGGCGGGCGGCGCGGGGGAGGCCGGTCCTGGTCGCGGAGGGCCGCTACCGGCACCGGGGCTGGAACGGCGAACGCGCCGACGCCGCCCGGGACGCCGAGGCCGCGCTCACCGGGCTGCGGGCGCGCTTCGGGGAGATACCCGTGGTCCTCGTCGGCCATTCGATGGGCGGACGCGCGGCGCTCGCCGTCGCCGGGGACCCGGCGGTCCGAGGAGTCGTCGCCCTCGCCCCCTGGTGCCCGCGCGGCGAACCCGTCGCCCACCTCGCGGGCCGCCGCCTCCACCTCCTCCACGACGAGACGGACCGGGTCACGGCCGCCCGTGACTCCTGGGAGTTCGTCCGCCGGGCGCGCGAGGCCGGCGCGGACGCGACCGGCATCCCCATGCCGGCCGGCGGCCACGCCATGCTCCGCGCCGCCGCCCTCTGGCACCGGCGCGCCACCGAACTGGCCCTGGAGACGCTGGCCTCCGGCGGCTAGTGCCCTGTCGATACGCCACGGTCCGGTCACCGTCACGTCGGCGGAAACCTACCGGAAGGCGACACGGTCCCCGCCGCCGCGGCCGGTCGACGACAGGGCCCGGCCGCGCGGGCCTTCGGCGCCTTCGATTCGCGGGAGTGGGCATATCGGGACAAGATCGGGCGTAGCGGGGGCGTGAGCCCCGTGCGGTCGAGGAGGCACCGTGGCTGAGCTCATCGTGATCGGGTACGAGGACCGTGCCGCCGCCGAGGAGGCCCTCGGCACCGTGCAGGACCTGCAGCGCGACCAGGTCGTCGGGCTCAACGGCCTCGCCGTCGTCTCCGTCGACACGGAGGGGCGCACCCACGTCGACACCTCCAACCGGGTCGTCGGGGTGACCGCCGCGACGGGCGCCCTGTGGGGCACGATCTTCGGCATCCTCTTCCTCGCCCCGGCCGTCGGCGCCCTCACCGGCGCCGCGCTCGGCGGGCTCGTCGGCCGGCTCAGCCAGTCGGGCGTCGACGAGCGGTTCCGGCAGCAGGTCGGCGATCTGCTGCGCCCCGGCGCGGCGGCGGTCGTGATCATGGCCGCCAAGCTCACCGAGGACAAGTTCACGGCGGCGATGCAGCGCCACGGCGGCACCGTCCTGAAGACCTCGCTCAGCGACGCGGACGAGAAGGAGCTCGCCGAGCAGCTCGCCGGAGCGGAGTGACGGCGCCCCCGTCCGCCGTGCTCTTCCCCCACCCCCACAGGAAGGCTCCCCATGGATCCCGTGCTCAGCAGTGAGGTGCTCGCGAAGCTGCGTCAGCCCCGGCCGTACCCGGCCGTCTCGCTGGTGATGCCGACGCACCGCCGCGAACCGGACAACGCCCAGGACCCGGTGCGGCTGCGCAATCTGCTCTCCGAGGCCGAGCGGACCCTCGACGGAGATCGGGACGTGCCCCGCGAGCGCCGGCTCGACATCCTCGACCAGCTGAGCCGCGCCGCCGCCGAGGTCGACCTCGCGCACGCCGAGGACGGGCTCGTCATCTACGCGGCGCAGGGCGAGCACCAGGTGTGGTCGCTGCCCAGGACCGTGCCCGAGCGGGTGGTCCTCGCGGACACCTTCCTCACCCGCAACCTCGTCGCCGCCCGCGCCGCCGAGAAGCCCTACTGGGCCCTCGCCGTCGCCGCGGACCGGGTCTCGCTGTGGAGCGGCGACCCCGAGCGGGCCGTCGAGGCCGCGGAGGACGGCTTCCCGCTGACCCGCAGTCTGGAGGACCCGGACGCCGAGCGGAAGGAACGGATCGGCGACGTCCCCAGCACGTTCCGGGACGAGGCCACCCGGCAGTTCCTGCGCGAGGCGCACGCGAAGCTGCGGGTCGTCCTCTCCGCCGAACCCCGCCCGCTGTACGTCCTCGGCGCCTCCGAGGCCCTCGGCCTCCTGGAGGAGCTGGGCCCGCTGGCCCCCCAGACCGTGACCGTCCCGCACGGCGGGCTCGCCGAGGGCCCGGCCGCCGCGGTCCACGCAGCCGTCGAACCCGCCCGGGCCGCCCGTGAGGCCGACGCCGTCTCGGGGCTCCTGGCCGACCTGGACGCGGCCCGGGGCCGCCGCGAGTTCGCCGGCGGCATCGACGAGGTGTGGCGGGCCGCGAAGGAGGGCCGGGCCCGTCTCGTCGCCGTCGAGGACGACTTCCGGACGGTCGTGCGCGAGGAGGGCGAGCACCTGGAACCGGCCGAGGCCGGTGACCCCGGGGCCCGGGACGACATGGTCGACGAGATCGTCGAACGGGCCCTGGACACGGGTGCGGAGGTGCGGTTCGTGCCCGGCGGCACGCTCGACGGCCGGGACCGCATCGCGGCCGTGCTGCGCTACTGACCCCGGTACCCCGGAGACGGGACGTCCGTACGCCGGGCGTCCCGTCTCCGTGTGTCCCCGCCCCGCCCCGCCCCGCCCCGCGCCGCCTCGTCCCGCCCGCCCCGCGCCGCCGTCAGGGCGTCCCGTCCACCCGGAAGGCCAGCATCGCCGTGTCGTCGCGGTGGTCCGAGAGGCCCTGGAGGATGCGGAGCAGGTCGGGGAGGGCCTGACGGCGGCAGAGGCCGGCCTCGGAGGCCAGCCGGCGCTGGCCCTCGTCGATGGGGGCGGAGGGCGTCTCGATGAGCCCGTCGGTGTAGAGCAGCAGGGTGTCGCCGGGACCCAGCACGTGGACGTGGGTCGTCCGGAGGTAGTCCGAGGCCACGCAGAGCGGCGGGTCCGCCGCGCCGGGGAGGTAGCCGGCGTCGCCGTCGGCGGGGACGACGAGCGGCGGCGGATGTCCCGCGCTCGACCAGCTCAGCAGCCACGTCCCGTCCGCGCGGCGGCGCAGCACGGCGTGCAGGGCGGTGGCCAGCGGGGCCGTCCCCAGACCCGCGGAGACGTGGTCGAGCCGGGCGAGCACCGCGTCCGGCCGGGCGCCGGGACCGCCCGCGTACGCCAGGGCCCGCAGCATGCTCCGCATCTGGCCCATCGCCGTCGCCGCCGTGAGGTCGTGGCCCGCCACGTCCCCGATGTCGAGGACGAGGGTGTCGTCCGGGAGCGTGAAGGCGTCGTACCAGTCCCCGCCGATCTCCCCGCTGGGGCTCGCCGGCTGGTAGAGCGCGGCCAGGGTCCCGCCGTCGACCCGCGGCGGCTCGGTCAGGTGCGCCCGCTGGAGGCCGAGGGCGGTGCGCCGCGCCTGCTGGAGGTCGAGGACCTTGCGGATCGGGCGCTGCGCGTGGTGCAGCACCTCGCGCAGGAGCTCGGTCTCGGCCGGGCCGGGGATGGGCGTGTCGCCGTTGCTGCTGGTCGCGGCGTAACCGAGCACCCGGTCCCCGACGATCAGCGGGATCAGCGTCAGGCTGGTGGCCCCCGAGGCGTGCAGCCAGCGTTCGCTCACGGTCGGGATCAGCCCGGGCGGCACCGGCGCGCCCGGCACGAGCCGGAAGGTGACCGGCTCGCGGTGGTCGAGGACCTTGCGCACCGCGGCCGTGACGGCCACGCCCTGGCCGCGCAGCGCCGGCGGGGCGGGCAGCCCCGGGCGGGTCGCCGAGGCGATGCGCCGCGCCGTCACCCCGGCGTGCTCGGGCAGCGGCCATTCGTCGTGCGAGAGCAGGAGGACCAGGCAGGCGTCGGTGAGCTCCGGCACGACGACCTTCACCACCTCGGCGAACGCCTCGTGCAGGCTCGCCCCCGACACCGCCGCGACCTGCGCGAGGAGCCGCTCGCGCAGCCGGGTGCCCCAGGCGTCCTCGACGTCGGCCGTGGCCGCCACCCACTCGGTGAGCCTGCCGTCGCGCAGCACCGGCACGGAGCGGGTGGTCATGTGCCGGTACGAGCCGTCCTCCGCCCGCACCCGGAACGTCGCCTCGAACACCCCGGGCTGCCCGCCCCCGCCGGCCGCGCGCCGCCACGCCTCGCCCAGCAGCTCCCGGTCCCTCGGGTGGATGTGCGCGTACCAGCCCGCGTCGGCCCGCCGCCGCCAGGGCGTGCCCGTGAGCCGCTCCCAGCCCGGGACGATCTCCTCCATGACCCCGTCGGGCCCCATCACCCACACCATCTGGGAGATGGCCGAGACCAGCGCCTCGTACCGCTGGAGCGTCAGCGTCTCGGCCGTGGTGTCCATGGCCAGGACGAGGATCCCGGGTCCCTGGTCGGTGCTGACGGCGCTGCACGAGTAGACGAAGTGCCGGGCCTGCCCCGGCTGCCCGGGGTCGGTCCGCCGCTCGCCGACGACCTGCCGGGCCCGTCCGGTGTCCCGTACGGAGTCGAGGACGGCCAGGAAGCGGTGGCCGTCCGCGTCCGGGAACGCCTCCCGCGCCGGGAGCCCGAGCCGTCGCACCCCGAAGAGCCGGGTGAAGGCGGAGTTCGTGTAGAGGAGCCGCCCCTCGGGTCCGGCGAGCACGGCGACGGCGGCGACGGTCCCGTCGAACATGCGCGGATCGACGGGAGGTCCGCCGGCGGCGGATCCCCTCGCGTCGGCCGGGCCCGGGCCCGTACCGGAATCATCGGGTCCGGGGCCGTCCGGGTCTCCCGTGGTTTCGCCGCCCTTCACGTTCTCATCATCGGGGCGCGGGACGATTCCGGCCCGCCGCCGTCCGGTCGCACGGCGGTCGGGCGGGGTGGTTGACGCGCGTCGACCCCAGGGGCCAGGCTTCCCCCGACAGGTTCGCTGACAGATGCATGACATGTCCTGGCGTGCCCGCGCCGGGGCTCGTGCGCCCGTTGAGGTGGAGGCCCGCCCGATGCTCCTGCACAGCCGTGCTCCCGTTTCCCCCGTGACCCGGGTGTCCCCGGTGTCGAGACTCCTGCTCGCCCTCGTGCTGCTCGTCGCCGGTCTCGCCGGGGTCGTCGCCGGTGCGGGGCCGGCCCGCGCCGACGGGTGCTACACCTGGTCCCGCACGCTCTCCCAGGGGGCGAGCGGAGCCGACGTCACCCAGCTCCAGATCCGCGTCGCGGGCTACCCCGGCTACGGCGCCGTCCTCGCCGTCGACGGCTCCTACGGACCGGCCACCGCCGCCGCCGTGAAGCGCTTCCAGTCCGCCTACGGACTCGTCGCGGACGGGGTCGCGGGGCCCGCGACCTTCAGCAAGCTGTACGCCCTCCAGGACGACGACTGCACGCCGATCCACTTCACCTACGCCGAGCTGAACAACTGCAACTCCACCTGGTCCGGCGGGGCCGTCAGCGCCACCACGGCCAAATCGAACGCCCTGCGGACCATGTGGAAGCTGGAGGCCCTCCGGCACGCCCTCGGCGACGAGCCCATCCGGGTGACGAGCGGCTTCCGCAGCACCTCCTGCAACGCGGCGGTCGGCGGCGCCACGGACAGCCGGCACCTGTACGGTGACGCGGCCGACCTCGGCTCCGGGCCGCACTCCCTGTGCCGCCTGGCCCAGCAGGCCCGCAACCACGGCTTCAACGGCATCCTCGGCCCGGGCTACCCCGGCCACTCCGACCACGCCCACGTCGACCACCGCCCCAGCCGCTACTGGTCCGCCTCCTCCTGCGGCATCTGAGCGGGCCACCCCGCCGGCCCGGACGCGCTTTCCCGCGCGGCCGGGCCGGTGTGATGGGCGGTGAGGGCTCAGTACGTGACGCCGACGTGCGCCAGCGCCTGCTTCAGGAGGACGCCGTGGCCGCCGGGCATCTCGCTCTGCACCGCCGCGGAGACGGCTTCCCTGGGGCTGAACCACACCAGGTCGAGGGCGTCCTGGCGGGGGCGGCAGTCGCCGCTGACCGGGACGACGTAGGCCAGCGAGACGGCGTGCTGGCGGGGGTCGTGGAACGGGGTGATGCCGGCCGTCGGGAAGTACTCGGCGACCGTGAACGGCTGCAGGGACGCGGGCACGCGGGGCAGGGCGACGGGACCGAGGTCCTTCTCCAGGTGCCGCAGCAGAGCGTCCCGGACGCGTTCGTGGTGCATGACGCGCCCGGAGACGAGGGTGCGGTTGATCGTTCCGTCGGCGCCGATGCGGAGCAGCAGTCCGATGCTCGTGACCTCGCCGCTGTCGTCCACGCGGACGGGAACGGCGTCGACGTAGAGGATCGGCATCCGGGCGCGGGCCGTGTCCAGCTCGTCCGAGGACATCCAGCCGGGCGTGGTCTCAGTCATGTCAGACATCGCCTGATCATACTTTCCGCCACCGCCGTGCGACCCGGATTCCGGCATCCGTCGTTCGGGTGAGCCGCGGAGGGACCAGGAGCCCCCCCCGCGGCCGCCATCCGGCCTCACTTCACCGATCCGGCCATCACCCCCTGCACGAAGTGCTTCTGGAAGGCGAAGAACACCACCAGGGGCACGACCAGGGACAGGAACGCCCCCGGCGCCAGGACCCCGATGTTGCTGCCGAACTGCCGCATCTGCGACTGGAGCGCCACCGTCAGCGGCTGGGACTCGCCGTCCGCGAAGAGCAGCGCCACCAGCATGTCGTTCCACACCCACAGGAACTGGAAGATCGCCAGGCTCGCCAGCGCAGGCCGCCCCAGCGGCAGCACGAGGCGCCGGAAGATCCGCCACTCCCCGCCGCCGTCGATGCGGGCCGCCTCCAGCATCTCCCGGGGGATCTCCGCGAAGAAGTTCCGCAGCAGGAAGACCGCGAAGGGCAGCCCGTACGCGACGTGGAAGAGGACGACACCGGCCACCGTCCCGAACAGCCCCACCGCGCCGAAGAGTTTGGCCACCGGAAGCAGCCCGATCTGCACCGGGACCACCAACAGGCCGACGACCACCAGGAAGAGCCCGTCCCGGCCCGGGAACTCCAGCCACGCGAAGGCGTATCCGGCGAGGGCCGCCACCCCCACCACCAGGGCGGTGGTGGGCACGGAGATCAGGACGGTGTTCCAGAACGCCTGGACGAGCCCCGAATCGTCCAGCAGTGCGCGGTAGTTGTCGAAGGAGAGCTGCGACGGCTCGGTGACCGAGGTCCACCAGCCGTCCGCGGCGTTGTCCCGCTCCGAGCGCAGCGAGGAGAGCAGCAGCCCGGCCAGCGGGGTGATCCAGACCAGGGCGACCAGGACGAGCAGCGCCTGCACCGCCGAACTCCCCAGCCACCGCGTCACCTTCGCGGTCCTCATCGCGAGCCCCCCTTCCGGAAGCGCCGGATGTTGAACACCATCGCCGGGACGACGAGCAGGAGCAGCAGCACGCTCAGCGCGCTGCCGAGCCCCTGGTCGTTCCCGCCGCCGAAGGACACCAGCCACATCCGCGTGGCCAGGACGTTCGCGTCCTCCTGCACGGGCCCCGGGGCGATGACGTAGACGAGGTCGAAGACCTTCATCACGTTGATCACCAGCGTCACGAACACGACCGTGAGGACGGGCGCGAGCAGCGGCACCGTGATCCGCCGGAAGACCTGCCGCTCGCTCGCGCCGTCCACCCGGGCCGCCTCCAGGACGTCACGGGGGAGGGCGGCGAGCCCCGCCCCGATCAGGACCATGGAGAAGCCGGTCCACACCCACAGGTAGGCGCCGATGACGGCCGGCGTGACGAGGGCCGGGCCGAGCCAGTCGACCCCGCCGTACCCGGCGGCGAAGTTCGCGGCCGGCACCCGCAGCCGGTACGTCCCGTCCTCCAGCCCGTCGAGGCGGAAGGTGCCGTCGGCGGCCGTCCGCGCGGACGCCGCCACCGCCCCGTCCGCCCCGACGGCCTCGACCGTCATCCCGGGCAGCCCCTTCTCCCGGGCGTCGACGGCACCGGCCCGGCCCCCCGCGCCGGGCGTGAAGTCCAGGTACACGGTCCCGGACAGACCGTCCGGAGCGGGCTCGGGGGCCCGCGCCGGCTCCGCACCCGCCGGTACGGCTCCGGGGGCGACGCCCACGAAGGGCAGGACGGCCACGGAGCCGGGCCGCAGCGCGCCGCTCGTGTACCCGTCGGCCGGGCCGCCGGTGAGGCCCTGGCCGTCCCTGGCACGGGCGGTCGGGTACGGGGACGGCTCGTCGAAGGCGTCGTGGACGCCCACCACGACCGCGTTGAGCACCCCCCGGCCGGGATCCTGCTCGTACGCCAGCCGGAAGACGATGCCCGCGGCCAGGAAGGACACGGCCATGGGCAGGAACAGCACGAGCTTGAACGCCGTCGCCCAGCGGACCTTCTCGGTGAGCACGGCGAGCACCAGCCCGAGCCAGGTGAGCAGCACGGGGGCGACGACCACCCAGACCGCGCTGTTGCGCAGCGCCTTCAGCGTGGCCGGGTCGCGGAACATCTCCACGTAGTTGTCCGCGCCGACGAACCGGTCGCCGCTCGCGTCGAAGAGACTGCGGCCGACGGAGAAGACCACCGGATAGGCGACGAGCGCGCCGAGGAGCAGCAGCGCGGGGAGGGCGAAGGCGGCACCGAGCAGCCGCCTCCGGCGCAGGGCGCGCCGCCGCGGATCCGCCGCGGGGCGCGCCCTGGGCCGCGGGCGTGCGACGGGCCGCCGGCCGGTCGCGGACGGAGGGCCGATGGCGGACGACGGGTCGGCCGGGGACGCCCGGTCGGTCGCGGACGGCGGAACGGTCGGGGACCGCGGGTCGGTCTCGGACGTCGGGTCGGTCGCGGGCTCGCTGTCGCCGGTGGGCCGGTCCATGGCGGGCCCGGCCTCAGTTCCCGTACGCCTTGGCCGCCGCCGCCTCCAGCGCGGCCGCCGTCCGGCGCGGGTCCGAGGGGTCGCGCAGGAAGTCCTGGAGGAGCTTCCACTCGCCGGCGCCCTTGGTGCCGCCGAACGCGGCCGGCGCCTGGTCGGACAGGTCGAAGCGGACGGTGTCCCCGGCGGCGACGAGCGAGGCGGCGGTGGCGCGGGCGGTGTCGTCCGCGTACGCCTCCGGCTTCACGTCCTTGTTGGGGGAGAGGAATCCGCCCGCCCCCGCCCACACCTCGGCGGCCTCGGGCGTGGCGAGGAACTCCAGGAGCCTCATCCCGGCGTCCGCGTTCTTCGCGTCCTTGAGGACGACGGCGGCGTCGCCGCCGCTGACCACGGGTGCCGTCCCGGAGCCGACCGGCGGGAAGGGGAAGAACTTCGCGTCCTCGCCGGGCTTCCTGCCGAACTCGTCCTTGGCGACGCCGCCGACGAAGTCGCCCTCGTACACCAGGGCGGCCTCGGGCTCCGGGCCGAAGACCTTCTCCACGGAGCCCGGGAAGTCGGTCCGCAGCGCCTCGGCGGCCCCGCCCGCGACGAGCCGCTCGTCCTCGAAGACCTCGGCGAGGGTGGTGAGCGCGGTGACGACGCTGGGGTCGGTCCACTTCAGCTCGTGCCGGGCGAGCAGGTCGTACTTCTCGGGTCCCGCCTGCGACAGGTAGACGTTCTCGAACCAGTCGGTGAGCGTCCAGCCGTCCTCGCCGGCGACGGCGAACGCGGGCAGGCCCGAGTCGGCGAGCGTCCGGCCCGCCGCGAGCAGCTCGTCCCAGCTCTTCGGCTCGCCCACCCCGGCCTGCTCCAGGGCGTCGGGGGCGTACCAGACGGTCGACTTGTGGGCGGCCTTGAAGTAGAGGCCGTAGAAGGTGCCGTCGACCGTGCCGTACTCCTTCCAGACCGGTGCGAGGTTCCCGGACGCGGTGGTCGCGGCCGGTTCCGAGAGCGGCTTCAGCCAGCCCGCCTCGGCGAACTGCCGGAGCACGCCGACCTGGGGGACGAGGACCACCTCGGGGGCGTTGCCGCCCTCGATCTTGCTGCCGACGAAGGTGGAGACGTTGTCGCCGGAGGGGACGAAGACGGTCTTGGCGCCGGTCTTCGCGCTGAACGCGTCGAGGACCTTCTTGAAGTTCTCCTGCTCGCCGCCGGTCCACACGCCGGCGACGGTGACGGTCGTGCCGGCCAGTTCGCCGCCGGACTTCGGGTCCGCGTCGCCGCCGCAGCCGGTGGCGGTGAGCGCGAGCGCGAGTGCCGCGGAGAGCGCGCCCGCGGCGCGGAGGGTCGTGAGGGAGGGTCGTCGCATGATCGTCCTTCCTTCGCTTCGAAACCTTCATGCTAGGGAGGAATGACGAAGGCATGTCAACGGGCGCGACCCAACTGCCCGTCCTCGCCACGACCGTCACCGGCGCCGGCGCGGCCCGCCTGGCGGGCCGGGGCCAAACCGGGTGCCCCGGAGTGCGCCGAGCCGTGATACTGCTCCGATGACCGAGACGCCGACCGCCCGGACGACCGCCCTGCCCACCCCCGTACGGGACTCGCTGCACGGGCTCGCGTTCGGAGACGCCTTCGGCGACCGCTGGTTCCGCATCCTCCGCAGGCAGGGCGAGGCGCCCCTGGTGGCGCGGACGCTCCCGGCGGAGGAGCCGTGGCGGTGGACCGACGACACCGCCCAGGCCCTCGTCCTCGTACGCGAACTCGCCGGGCTCGGCGGCGCCGTCGACCAGCACCGGCTCGCCCGCGCGCTCGCCGCCGCCTACACCGCCGACACCCACCGCGGCTACGGCGCCTCCATGCACGACGTCCTGCGCCGGATCGACGCCGGCGAGCCCTGGCGGGACGTCGTCGCCGGACAGTTCGGCGGGCAGGGCTCCTGGGGCAACGGCGCCGCCATGCGCGTCGCCCCGCTCGGCGCCTGGCACGCAGGAGACCTCGGCACCGTCGCGGAGCTGGCCGCCCGTCAGGCCGTCGTCTCCCACCACCACCCCGAGGCGGTCGCCGGGGCGACGGCCGTCGCCCTCGCCGCCGCGCTGGCCACCCGCAGCCGCGGCGGCCCCGCCCCCGCGCGCCCCGACCTGCTCCTGACCGTCGCCGACCACCTCCCGGACGGCGACGTCCGGTCCGGCCTGCGGATCGCCGCCCGCATGCCCGGCCACACCTCCGTCCGGCACGCCGCCGAGGTCCTCGGTTCCGGATACCGCATGTCCGGCCCCGACACCGTCCCGTACGCCCTCTGGTGCGCGGCCGGGCACCTCGACGACCTGCACGAGGGCCTCTGGACCACCGTCGCGGGCCGCGGCGACATCGACACCACCTGCGCCATCGCGGGCGGGGTGATCGCCGCCCGCACCGGAGTCGAGGCCCTGCCCGCCGCCTGGCACACGGCCCGCGAGCCCCTCCCGCCGCTGCCGGAAGGCCTCGGCTGAGAGACGCGGGGCCGTGGGGCCGCCGGACCGTCGGGTGAGGTCAGGGGCCCGCGCCCGCCGCGGGGTCGGGGGCGTCACCCGTACGTTCCCGGGCCTCGCGCCGCAGCGCCGTACGCACCGACCACACCACCGACACCAACGGCACCGCCACCACCGCCCCCACGATGCCGGCGGCGATCGAGCCCGCCACCACCGAGACCGCGACCACCAGCGGGTGGAGCCGCACCGCCCAGCTCATCACCAGCGGGTGCAGGACATGCCCCTCGATCTGCCCGATCACGACGATCAGCGCCACCACGAGCCCCGCCACCAGCGGCCCCTTCGCCGCCAGGGCCACCACCGCGGCCACCGCCAGCGCGATCGGCGAACCGATGAGCGGCACGAACGCCGCCGCGAACTCCAGCAGCGCCAGCGGCACCGCCAGCGGCACGCCGAGCAGCCACAGGGCGACCCCGACGAGCACCGCGTTCACCGCGGCGACGAGCACGATCCCGTGGGTGTACCCCGTGAACGTCCGCCACGCCGCACGTCCGCCGACCGCCACCCGCTCCCGTACCGACTCCGGCAGCTGCTCCTGGAACCACGCCCATTGGCGGTCCCCCGAGTGGATGAAGAAAACCGACGCGAACACGGCCAGGGCGAGCGTCGTCAGCACCGCCACCACGTGGTGCGCCCCGCTCACCGCCTCGCCGACCAGCGCCGCGCGGTGGCTGGACAGGAACTGCCCGATCCGCGCCTCCAGGTCCGTCAGCGCTTCGGGACGGACGTGGAACGGCGGGGCCTCCAGCCACCGCTGGATGCGGTCGACGCCGTCCCGGAACTCCCGCACGAGGGTCGTCCGCTCGTTCGCCACCGCCTCCCCGACCAGCGCCAGCACCCCGAGGACCAGCGCGAGTCCGCCGAGCAGGGTGAGGGCCACCGCGAGTCCGCGGGGCAGACCGCGGGCCACGACATCGGCCACCGGCCGCAGCAGCGCGGTGACGACGAGCCCGAGGAAGAGGGCCACCCCGATCTCGTGGAACCGGCCGAGCAGGGCGAACAGGGCGTAGACGAAGAGACCGACGGCGAGCAGCCGCCACGCGTACGCGGCGGCCGTGCGGAGGAAGGGGGCCACCTGGGAGAACCCCGCTGACTGCGGCTGCATGGCCGACGGCTACCACCGCGCCGCTCCTCGCCCCGCGCCGCCGCACCGTTGCTCCGCGACCTTCACCCGCCCAGCGGCGGACCAAGATCGAGAGTATTGTCCGGAAAGTACGACGATGCGCCCTGACTGGCGATGACCGGAGGCCGACATGAAGGACTTCAAGTACGAGCGGAAGCGCTCGCTCTCCCGCGCGGACGCGGCCGACCAGCTGTCCGCCCTCGCGACCGCCCTCCGCAAGGGCGGCGAGGCCGAACTCGAAATGGGCGGGGGCGTCCTGAACCTCCGGATCCCCGAGAAGCTCGCGGGCGAGATCGAGCTGTCGGTCGAGGAGGGCGAGATCGAGATCGAGATCGAGCTGAAGTGGCCCGTCCGGGGCGCGGCGACCCCGAAGGAGAAGGAGAAGGAGAAGGAGAAGGCGGCGAGCAAGAAGTCGGCCGCCGAGAAGGCACCCGCCAAGAAGCCGGCGGCGAAGAAGGCGCCGGCGAGGAAGGCGGCGGTGAAGAAGGAGGCCGGCAAGAAGGCGGCGCCGAAGAAGCCCGCGCCGGGCAAGCCCGCCCCCGCGAAGTCGGGCCCGCCCAAGAAGGCGGTGGCGGTCAAGAAGGCGGTGGCCGTCAAGAAGGCCTCCGCGAAGAAGGCCCCGGTCACGACCAAGGCGAAGGCTCCCGCCAAGCGGTCGTGACCGCCCGGCGGGAGCCGAGGTGACGCACGGGCGCGGGACTCAGCAGCTGACGGTGCCCCTCCGGAGGGCGTGGCCGCCGGTGTTGGAGTCGTCGGACCAGTAGACGGGCTTGCTGCCCGCCACGCACTCGTCGGCGCCGGCGAGTGCGAAGCCCTCGTTGTTGTAGTCGGGCATGCCGGCGGGCCGCGCGTACGTGGCGGTGACGGCGAAGGCGCCGGAGGCGGAGTCGACCTTCAGCGTGCGGTGCAGGCCGTCGCAGGTGTCGTCGCAGACGGCCCACAGCCGGGACGCCTGCGGCTCCCACTGCACCTCCATGACGCCGGCCATCCCGGTGGCGATCGAGGCGACGCGGGTGAAGGCGCCGGAGTCCTGCAGGACGTACCCGTGCACGGCCCCGGTGCCCTCGACGCCGACGAAGAACACGCCGCCGCCGTGGGCGCCGTAACCGGCCGGGGCGTAGGGGGCACCGGTCGAGGCGTCCTTGAAGCCGGCGGCGGTGAGGGAGGCGTCGGGGATCCAGGTGATCGCCTCGAAACCGGCGTTGGAGCCGGTCGGCGGAAGGTCGGCGGTGAGGTTCCACTCGCGCGTGGCGGTGAGGGCGGAGCCCGTGCCGGCGACGTCGTAGCGCAGGACGGAGAGGCGGCTGGTGCCGGAGGCGTCGCCGTTGCGCTCGCTGGCGACGAAGACGCCGCCGGCGGCGCCGGCGCCGGTGACCGTGACGCCCTCGCCGTCGGGCGTGCCGGAGCCGTTGGGGAAGCGCAGGGTCTTGCCGGAGGACCAGCCGTCGGCGGTGTCCGGGGTCCAGCCGCCGGAGCCGTCGCGGACGAGCCGCCACAGCTTTCCGCTGTTCTGCGCGGCCCAGAGGACGGAGCCGTCCTGGTGGAGGCCGCTCAGGTCGCCGCCGAAGACGTTCGAGGCGTCGGCGGTCGCGATGGCGCTGCCGCCGGGCCAGGCGACCGGATCCGTACCGCCGCCGGTGCCGCCGCAGGCGTTGGGAGCGCCGAGCGTGAGGGCGGCCGCGCGGAACGCGCCGGTGCCGTCGGGGCAGCGGGACCAGGACGGCGAGGAGTGGCCGGTCCAGGTGTGGCTGTCGACGAGCGTGCTGCCGTCGGGCAGGTAGAGGCGCGCCTTGTCGCTGGAGCCGAGCCCGAACGTGCCGTGCACGTCGAAGGCCCGGAAGGCGCCCGGGGCGAGCGACGTGCCCGAGGCGATCGTGTACTTCGAGCCGTTGCTGTCGTCCTTGAGGATCCAGCCGGAGAGGTCGACGGTCGACGTGCCCTTGTTGTAGAGCTCGATCGAGTCCTCGACGGACCCGGTGGTGACGACCTCGTTGACGCGGATGTCGTCGGCGGGCGCGGCCTGCGCGGGCGCGGCGGTCAGCGCGCCGAGGACGAGCGCCGGTACGGCGGCGAGGGCGAGGGTCAGATCACGGCGCCGGCGGCGTACACGCGAAACGGTCACGGAAGTCCGTCCTGGAGGTCGATGGGGAAGGCGCCCCGACGCTCGCGGCCACACCCGAACACCACCCCTCGGCCCCGGACTTCCTCCGTGAACACCAGCGAAACCCTCTCCCGCACCGCACCGCACCGCCCCCGTACACGCCATACGGTGCGGCCGGGGAGATTTTTGCATGGTCTGCAGTTTTGCGTACCATGCACCTATGGTGGAGGGGGTGCCTGCCGAGGGCGGGCTCAGAGAGCGCAAGAAGCGGGCGACGCGGGCCGCTCTGGTCGAGGCGGCGGTGCGGCTGGCGGTCGAGCGGGGGGTCGAGAACGTCACCGTCGACGCCATCAGCGCGGCCGCGGGCGTCTCCACGCGCACGTTCTTCAACTACTTCGACTCCCGTGACGAGGTCTTCGTCATGGTCGGGTCCGATGCCGGCGACCGCGTCTGCCGGGCCGTGCTCGCCGCACCGCCCGGGCCCGCCCCGCTGGAGGTCCTCCGTGACGCCCTCGCGGCGGAGCTGGAGGAGGTCGAGCAGCAGCAGGAGGTGTGGCGCCTGCACGCCGAGGTGCTGCGCAAGGCGCCCCAGCTCCTCGCGCGCAGGATCGGCGCGCACATGGCCGACGAACTCGGTCTCGCCGAGGCGCTCGCGGAGCGCATCGGCGCCGGCTCGCCGCTCTTCGCCGAGGACCGGCCCGCGTTCGCGTCACCGGAGGACGAGGAGCGCCGGCGCGCCCTGGACCTGTATCCGAGGCTGCTCGCCGCCGTCGGCGGCACCGCCGTGCGCGTCGCGGTCGAGCACTGGTCCGTACGACAGGACCAGGCCCCCTTCGCCGAGGTGTTCCGGGAGACGTTCGAGCACCTCGCCGCAGGTCTCCCGGAGCCCCCGCCGGCCACCGGCCACCGGACCTGAGCCACCGCCAGGTCCTCACGCGCCGGGGCGTCCACGCCCCTCGCGACCCACGCACCACCGAGAAAGAGAAGCTGTGAAATCACCAGCCGCGGCGCCCGTCGAGGCGTCCCCGGCCGCCATGTCGGACCGGCAGATACTCCAGGCCATGTCCGGCCTGATGGCGGGCATGTTCGTCTCCATCCTCGCCGGGACCGTGGTCGCCAACGCGCTGCCCCGGATCATCGCCGACCTGGGCGCGAGCCAGTCCTCGTACACCTGGGTCGTCACCGCCGAGCTGCTCGCCATGACGGCCACCGTGCCGCTCTGGGGCAAGCTCGCCGACCTCTACAACCAGAAGCTGCTGCTCCAGATCTCGCTGGGCCTGTTCGTGGTCGGCTCGCTCCTGGCCGGCTTCTCCCAGGAGGTCGGGCTGCTGATCTTCAGCCGCGTCGCCCAGGGCATCGGCGCCGGCGGCCTGACCGCCCTCGCGCAGGTCGTGATGGCGGCGATCATCCCACCGCGCAGGCTCGGCAAGTACGCCGGCGTCTTCGGTGCCGTCTTCGCCGTCGGCACCGTCGCGGGTCCGCTCATCGGCGGTGTCCTCGTCGACACCTCCTGGCTGGGCTGGCGCTGGTGCTTCTTCATCGGCGTCCCCTTCGCGCTCCTCGCCATCGTGCTGCTCCAGCGGACCCTCAAGCTGCCCGACCTGCGCCGCGAGGCGAAGATCGACTACCTGGGCGCCTTCCTGATCGTCGCCGGCGTCTGCGCCCTCCTCATCTGGGTGTCGCTCGCCGGCAACAGCTTCGACTGGGCCTCCTGGCAGACCGCGGCCCTGACCGGCGGCGGACTGCTCCTGCTCGTCGCGGCGGTCTTCGTCGAGTCCCGGGTCGCCGAGCCGATCATCCCGCTCGGCATCTTCCGCAACCGCACCGTGTCGCTCACGACCGTCGCCAGCCTCTTCGTCGGCCTCGCCATGTTCGGCGGCACGGTCTTCCTCTCGCAGTACTTCCAGATCTCCCTGGGGAAGTCCCCGACGGTCGCCGGCCTCATGAGCCTGCCCATGATCCTCGGCCTCCTGGTCTCCTCCACCGTCGCCGGACAGATCATCAGCAGGACCGGCCGCTGGAAGGTCTACCTGGTCGCCGGTGCCCTCACCATGACGGCCGGTCTCGGGCTCCTCTCCACGATCGACTCCGGCACGCACTTCGGCGTGACCAGCGTCTACATGGCCGTGATGGGCATCGGCGTCGGCATGCTGATGCAGAACCTCGTCCTGGCCGCGCAGAACGACGTGCAGGCCGGCGAGCTCGGCGCCGCCACCTCCGTCCTCTCCTTCTTCCGCAGCCTCGGCGGCACCATCGGCACCAGCGTGCTCGGCGCCATCCTGGCGAACCGCGTCGCCACGGAGACGACCCAGGGCCTCGCGGACGCCGGAGTGCCGGCCGGGGGCGGCTCGGCCGGACACGGCGCGGTGCCCGACATGGCGACCCTCCCGGCCCCGATCCGCGAGATCGTGGAGCACGCCTACGGCGTCGCCACCGCCGAACTCTTCCTCATCGCGACCCCCTTCGCCGCGCTCGCGCTGCTCTGCGTCCTCTTCGTGAAGGAGAAGCCGCTGAAGACCACCAGCGGCATGCAGCGACTCGCCGAGGAGGCCGAGGAAACCGGTCCCGCCCGCACCGCGGCCGACGCTCCGGCGTAGCCCGGGAAGCAGCACCGACAGGACGAACCACATGCGCCGCCGAGCTGAGGCTCGGCGGCGCATTGCGTATACCAAACCACCCTCCGCCTTCGATTCGGAACGAGAACCCTTGTTCCGCATCCTCGATTTGGCATACAAAACAGGGACCCGTGGTCGTCCTGCCACCAAGGAGTCCTCATGTGCGTCGACGCCACCCAGCCCGTCCCCGCCGGCCTGACCCGCCGCGGCGTACTCGTCGGCGCCGCCGTGCTCGCCGGAACCATGACCGCGAGCGGCACCGCCGCGGCCGCTTCCGGAGCCGGGGAAGGCGGAGCCCCCACGGGGGCCGGTGACCTGGTCATCAGGGGAGGTGCGCTGCTCGATCCCGCGACCGGGCACGTCACCGAGGACGCCGTGGTCGTCATCCGGCGCGGCACCGTCACCGCCGTCGGCCGCGCCGGTTCCGTACGGGTTCCGGACGGCCCGCCGGTCCTGGACGCGGACGGGCGCTGGATCCTGCCGGGGCTCACCGACGCCCACACACACCTCGGTACCACCGCCGAGGCGCGCGCCGCGCTCCGCTGCGGAGTGACGAGCGCGCGCAGCGGCTCGACCTCCTTCTACCAGGACATCGCCGTCCGCGATCTGGCCCGGCACAGCCCCCGGCTCGCGCCCCGGCTGCGCGCCGCCGGCGTCTTCGTCACCCCCGAGCTCGGCGACACGGTCCTGGCCGACCCCGACCTCACCCCCCTCGCGCGGTCGAAGGCCGGCGTCCGTTCGGCCGAGGCGCTGCGCCGCGTGGTCGATGTCAACGCCGCCCGCGGCGCCGACGTCATCAAGACGCGGGTCGACGAACGCGCGGGCCTGCCCGACCAGGACCCCCTCACCCAGGTCTACTCGCGCGAGCAGCTGTCCGAGACCGTCGCGGCGGCCCGCCGTCACGGCAAGGGAGTGCTCTGCCACGGCTACAGCGAGAAGGGCTGCCACGACGCCGTCACCGCGGGCGTCCGCTCCCTGGAGCACGGCGTCTTCGTCGGCGAACGCACCCTCCACGAGATGCGACGCCGCGACACGTACCTCACCCCGACGCTCACGGCCATCGCCGGGCTCGCCGACGACCCGGACCCGGTCCTCGCCGAACGCGGCCGCGCCTTCCTGCCGGTCCTGAAGCGGGCCGTGCGCGCCGCGTACGAGCTCGGCGTCCCGCTCGCGGCCGGCACCGACTCCTCGGGCGGCACGGTCGACCCCGTCGGCCGTGAGGTGGAACTCATGCACGCCGCCGGCCTCCCGGCCCTCGACGCCCTCCGCACCGCCACCACCGGCGCCGCCCGCCTCCTCGGCCTCGACCGCACGGTCGGCCGCCTCGCCCGGGGCTACGCCGGTGACGCGATCCTCCTGGACGGCGACCCGCTCGCGGATCTCTCGCTCCTCAGGGCCCCGGTGCGTGTGGTCCGCGCGGGTCTCCTCGTCTGACTGCCTGCCTGACTGCCTTCCTTCCTTCGTTCCTTCGTTCGTTCCTTTCGTCCCTCCTCCCTTCTTCCCTCCTCCCGATCTTCAAGGAGTTCCGATGCAGGAGTCCTCGGCGCCCACGGGTGCTGTGTCGCGCCGTTCGATGCTGGCCGGTGCGGCCGCCGCCGCCGGAACGGTGGCCGCGGGGGTCATGCCCGCCGCCCCCGCCGCTGCCGCCCCCTCCACCGCGGCGGGCCCGGCCGGGCGCCGGGCCCGTACGGTCGTCTTCCGTGACGTCCGGCCGTTCGGCGGGCCGGTCAGGGACCTGGTGGTCGTCGACGGCAGGATCACGGACGGGCCGGCGCCGCGTGGCGCGAGGACCGTCGACGGCGGTGGCCGGATCGCGCTTCCGTCGCTCGTCGACGCCCACATCCACCCCGACAAGACGACGTGGGGAGGCGAGTGGGTGTCGCGGCGGCCCGCCTCGACCATCGCCGACTACGTCGAGCAGGACGTGGAGCTCTTCCGCGCCCAGACCCGTTCGGTCGCGGAGCGCGCGTACGGACTCATGAGCCACGCCGTCAGCCGCGGTACGCGAGGGATGCGCGCCCACGCGGACGTCGCCCCGGCGTACGGCCTGGCGGGTGTCGAGGGCCTGGCGGAGGCCCGCCACCGTCTCCGCCACGCGCTCGACGTGCAGATCGTCGCCTTCCCGCAGCACGGTGTCATCCGGACGCCCGGCACGGCCCGCCTCCTGGAGGAGGGGGCGCGCCGCGGCGTCGTCGACATGATCGGCGGCATCGACCCCATCGGTTTCGACCACGCCCTCGACGAGCACCTGGACACCGTCTTCGGCATCGCCGACCGGCACGGCGTCGGCGTCGACATCCACCTGCACGACGGGGGAGAGGAGGGTGTCCGGGCCATCCGCGGCATCATCGACCGCACCCGGGCCCTCTCCCTCGCCGGCAAGGTGACCATCAGTCACGTCTTCTGCCTGCCGGGCCTGTCCGACCGCGAACTCGGCGTCCTCGCCACCGACCTCGCCGCCCAGGACATCGCCCTCACGACGGTCGCCCCCTCCCGGGACCTCGTCCTCCCGATCGCCCGGCTGCGCGAGCACGGCGTCCGCGTCGGCCTCGGCTCCGACGGCGTCCGCGACTCGTGGAGCCCCTTCGGCAACGCCGACATGCTCCACCGCGCCCACATCCTCGGCTGGGTCACCGACGTCCGTCTCGACGACGAACTGGCCGACTGCTACCGCGCGGCCGCCCACGGCGGTGCCGACGTGATGGGCCTTCCGCACGCCGACCTCACGCCGGGTTCGCCCGCCGACTTCGTCCTCGTCCGGGGCCAGGGGCTGCCCCAGGTCGTGGTCGACATGCCGCAGCGGGACCTGGTCGTCCACGGCGGTGCGGTCGTGGCACGGGACGGGGAGTTCCTGGCCTGACGAAGGGGGCGGCGTACCGCACGGCGCCCGCACGGCGTACCGCACGGCGGCGCGCCGTGCGGTACGCCGTCGCGCGCAAGGGCGCGAACCGGCCAACGCGGGGAACGCCGCAAACACGGACCCACTGCCCCGTACGGCTCCGGCCGCGGCGAGGGCGCCGGGCCGTGGCGCCGGACGCGTCTGCCGATGGCGGTGCCGCCGTGGTGCGAGCGGGAGACGGCGTGACCCTGCCCCGTGAACTGCAACGCGTATCTGAAAGTTTCTGATGGTCCTTCAACGGAGGCTGTGAGGAGGGTGGTTGCGGATGATCTCCGTCAGCGCGGGCAGTGGACGCGCGTAGAGCGGCCGAAAGTGCGCCTTGTCTCGGCTCCCCGCGGAGCCGAGGATTCCTCTCGCAGCCGTCAGTCACCCGTCGTCGGTCACCCGGACTCTCGGTTGTCAGGTTCATGGCGGAAACCCCCGTCGATCCCACTCCACCCGGGCCGCCCACCCAGCGGCTCGCCCCCCTCGGAGGACTCAGTGAACCGTTCGTCCCAGAACCGCCGCCTCACCAAGGGCACCCGCGCCCTCGCCGTCCTCGGTGCGCTCGTCGCCGCTACGGCCCTCGCCGCCCCCACGTCCTCGGCGCAGCCGGTCGACACCGCGCGGGCCGGCGTCGCCGCGCTCGCCGCCACGAGCGACGCCGTCCTCGACGCCGACGTGCCCGGCACCGCCTGGTACACCGACCAGGCCACCGGCAAGGTCGTCGTCACCGCCGACGAGACCGTCTCCTCGGACGAGATCGCCGCGCTCCGCAAGGCCGCGGGTGCGAACGCCGCGCACCTGAAGGTCGAGCGGACCGCCGGCAAGATCAACAAGCTGATCGCGGGAGGCCAGGCCATCTACTCGGGCGGCGGCCGGTGCTCCCTCGGCTTCAACGTCCGCAGCGGCAGCACCTACTACGCGCTGACGGCCGGCCACTGCACCGACTCCGCGAGCACCTGGTACACCAACTCCGCCAACACCACCCTCCTCGGCAGCCGCGCCGGCTCCAGCTTCCCCACCAACGACTACGGCATCATCCGCCACTCCAACGCCGCCGCCGCCGACGGCCGCGTCTACCTCTACAACGGCAGCTACCGGGACATCACCGCCGCCGGCAACGCCTACGTCGGCCAGTCCGTCCAGCGCAGCGGCAGCACCACGGGCCTGCGCGGCGGCACCGTCACCGGCCTCAACGCCACCGTCAACTACGGCAACGGCGACATCGTCTACGGCCTGATCCAGACCAACGTCTGCGCCGAGCCCGGCGACAGCGGCGGCGCCATGTTCGCCGGCTCGACCGCCCTGGGCCTGACCTCCGGCGGCAGCGGCAACTGCTCCACCGGCGGCACCACGTTCTTCCAGCCCGTCACCGAGGCCCTCAGCGCCTACGGCGTCAGCGTCTTCTGAACCCGTGCATGACCGCGCCCATGCCGTATCACGGCGTGGGCGCGGTCATGCGTGGCCGGAAACCGGGGACGCGGATGCCCAGCGGACGAGCACACTTCTCGCCGCGGCCTGGGGCGTCGTACCGATCGGCGGAGCGCCAGGGGGGCGCAGGGCCGACACATCGAGGAGAACCCGTTCGGCCCCGTGCCCGGGCGGTGACGGGCCAGGCCCATGCCTCGGGGCACCGGCTCGACGGGCACGCCACGCGCCCGCCCGAGGGGCGCGGCGGCGGGCGGCGTCAGCTCGTGGAGAGGAGCGGGTGGAGGGTGAAGGAGCCGTGCGTGGCCAGTTCGCCGAGGAAACCGAGGGGTTCCACGACTTGGTCGAGGTGGAACACACCCGGGGTAGTCGCGGCCTCTGCCGCTGGAGTGACGAGGGGCTATTGCTGGAGCGGGGTGTTGGTCCAGAAGGAGTGGGCCTTCTTCAGGAGCTCCTCGGCGGCGTCGCCGTACGATGCCGCAGCGCTCAGCGCGGCGAAGGCTTTGTCGTAGAGGTCGAGTTCGCTCTGTTCCGTGATGTCCACGGAGGAGGAGACGAGTTCGACGTGGGCCCGGTCGCCGTCGCCGTAGATATTGAACGCGTGGACGGGGAACAGGTCCCCCCGTGCGGTGGAGGGAAGGATCCCGAGGGTGAGCGAGGCCAGGCCGAGCTCTCGCAGGAGGCGCTCGATCTGTTCTTGCTTCGGGTCCGCCGATGTTCGTGTAGAGCGCCTGCTCCCCGAGGACGACGTCGTAGTGGTGTTCGCCGTCGTGCAGCACCTGCTGTCGCTGCATGCGTTTGGCGACGCCTGCCGGCACGTCGTTCGGGACGCCGAGGAAGTCGACGACCTGGCCGAGGATCACGGTGGCGTATGCCTCGGTCTGGAGGGTGCCCCAGATCATCGTGGGCACGTACGCCTTGCCTTCGCGCGTGCTCTGGTACCAGCGCACCACGTCGTCCTGAGTCGCTTCCGTACCGGTGGACAGACGATCCGTCCAGGGAACTGAACTGGTCACCGCACCCCCCTGGGTGGTGCCGCCGGGGCGGCTTCGATGGGCGTTGCCGTTCCGGTCGAGGATGGCTCCGAGTGTCCGATCTTGTAAGAGCGGGAATCGGTCAGGCCATGCGCTTGATCTCGATGGCGAGGGCTCCGAGGGCTTCCTTCTCGGGCCCGTAGATGGTGCGGATGTTGGCCAGCTGCTGGTCGCGGGTGGCGGTCGGGTTGACGTTGGAGGGGCCTTCGCCGTCGAGGAGGGCCTCGAAGTCGGGGTACTCCGTGACGCGGAGGACCTCGACTTCGCAGGTCTCGTCGGTGTTCTTGATGCGGAAGCGGATGGTGTCGCCGGCGGCGAGGTCGGCGAGGTGCGGGTACTTGACCCGCACCTCGATGGTCTTGGTGCCCGCGGCGACGAGCTCGAAGTACTGGCGGTAGAGGTTGAGCTCGCGGACGCGGGCGGTGCGGTCGGTCATCGGGAGGGAACGCTCCTGGGGGACGGTGCGGTGATCAGGCGGCCGATCTCGGCGGCCGAGTACGAGCGAAAGAAGTGGCGGGGGTCGGAGAGCAGGGTCTCGGTCATGGTGAGCAGCTGGTCGGCGTACTCGGTGATGGTGCCGGGCCACTGCCGGGTGTCGAGCATCCAAGGGGCGGCGCCCTCGGGCAAGGGGGCGCGGCCTTCTCGTATGAGGGATTTCGACAGCTTGGCACCGGTGTCGGTGACGACCTGCGGGCAGAACAGGCGGGCTGGGAGCTGGGCGCGGGTGAGGCCCGCGGCCTGGAGGGCCTCGTCGACGAGGTGGGAGCCGAAGACCCAGTCGCCGCCCTTGACCATCACGTGCAGGGTGCCCTGGGGGCTGGTCAGGGCGAGTTCCTTGACCAGGTTGCGGTAGAGGGTGGCCAGGTCGAGGTACGCGCCGGCGGTGGGCGTGATTGCGGCCTCGTACGGGCCGTGGTGGAGGCAGACGGCGGAGACCACCGCCGACTCGGGCCCGGTGAGGCGGACCCGGGTGCGTTCGGCGTGCTTCTCCGTCCAGCCGCAGCCGGGGTGCGGGCAGGGGACGCGGAGGTGTGGGGTGCCGGTGGAGGGGGCGAGCCACCAGCGGGCGGCGTCGATGCGGGGGAGGAGCCGGAGCCACGTGCGGCGGTAGTGCTCGCCGGCCTGCTGCCGGGTGTACGTCTCGATGTGGTGCGGGATGCCCAGGCGTCGGGACAGGGCGGTGAAGAGGGGCTGGTAGAGGGCGGTGACGAGGTCGATCAGGGCCTGCTCACCGAGGGCCTGGGCGTAGGCGCGCTGGTAGCGGTGTCCGCTGGTCGGGTCGGTCGCCAGCTCGTGCGGGGCGTTGTCGAGGGCGCTGAAGAGCACCTCGGTGGGGAGGCCGAAGCGGTCGCGCAGTCGGGCGGCCATGGCGAAGGCCAGGGACTGCACGAGCGAGGTGCCGATGTGCGGGGCGCCGTTGATCTGGCCCCCGTCATCGCCCACATGACCTCGTACCGCGCCTGGGCAGATCAGCACGATGTCCCCTTCGACGCGACGATCGAACGGGCACGCATCCTCGTCGCCGACCACATCGCCCGCCACGGCGCGTACGAGATCACATGCCTGGGAGGCATCCTCGTCTGCAGCCGCTGATCGTGGCCCGTGAAGTTGAGGAACCGGCCGCTCGTCCAGGGCTCCGGGTCCTGGAACACACGCTTCTGGAAGGCATGCGCCGCGACGACGGAGACACCCGTCAAGGGGGTGAGCACCGCCAGCATGAAGCGGGCGTCGCGACGGCCGACGGCGTTCGGGTGCGCCGGCCGGCGCGAACGGCCGGACATGGTGACCCGGATCGCCGGAAGCCATTTCACCGGGCCACCCGTTCGCGGGGGAGACACCGACGAGTGGCTGCGGGTGGAGGTCGTCTCCCCCGTGGTCGCAGCGGTCCGCCACCTGCTGCAGTTCGGCACCGACGTCGAGGTCGTCGGTCCCCGCGAGGCGCGCACGGAGATGGCCCGCGCCGTCTCCGAGCCGGCCGGAGTCTACGGCGCTGACGGAACCACGGCCGCGGGGGCCGCGCTCCGAGCGACGTCGGCCCGCTGCCCCTGCCCGTATCGGTGGAATGACCGATGTGCCGCGGGGGTCGGCCCGGAGATAGTCCTCGGGAGATCGTTCGCGGGTGCCCGTGGCGGCGCCCGGTCTTCGAAAGGACCCCCTGTGGACACGTATGCGGATCTGGTGTTCGTCGGCGGCCGTGTGGTCACGGTCGACGCGGAGTTCTCCGTGGCGGAGGCGCTGGCGGTGACCGGATCGGTGATCAGCGCCGTCGGCGGGCGGGAGGACGTGGCGCCGTTCATCGGGCCCGGCACCCGGGTCGTCGATCTGGCGGGGGCGACGCTGCTGCCCGGGATCAACGACTCCCACCTGCACGGCTGCGCCTTCGGGACGGCGAGCCCGCCGCTGTCGCTGGAGGTCGGCCACCCCGCCGTCTCCTCCCTCGCCGACGTGGCCGGGGCCGTACGGGAGGCGGTGGGGCGGACGCCCGCGGGGCAGTGGGTCACCGGGCACGGCTGGGACACCGGCTTCCTCGCCGAGTGCGTCGCCGACCCGTCCCGGCACCCCTCGCGCGGCGACCTCGACGAGGTCAGCCCCGACCACCCCGTCGTCCTCTACTCCTTCTCCGGGCACGCCACCTGGGTCAACTCCAAGGCCCTGGAGCTGATCGGCGTCGACCGGGACACCGTGGCGCCGCCCGGCGGGGCCATCGTCACGGACGAGGCGGGGGAGCCGACCGGCCTGCTCCACGAGGGCGCGCAGGCCCTCGTCCAGAACGCGCTGCCGGCGCTCGGCCGTGAGGAGCGCGCGGACGCCATCCGGTCGACCCTCGCCACGCTCGCCCGGCTCGGCGTCACCAGCTACACCGAGCCCGGGCTCGGCCCCGGCGGCGACGGCATCATGCGCGGCACCATGGGCACGCGGACGCTGGACGTGTACCGCGAGCTGCTCGCCGCGGGCGAGCTGACCGCCCGCGTCGGCGTCCTGCTCCTGCCGACCGGCATGGCGAGCACCGCCGAGGAGTTCGCCCGGAACCTCGACGCCCTCGACGCCTCCGACCCGTCCGGCGGCGCCGACCCGCGCCGCCTCGCGATCCACGGCGTGAAGGTCTTCGCCGACGGCATCGTCCCCAACAAGACGGCCTGGATGCACGAGCCGTACGTCGGCGGCGGCTGCGGCTCCCTCTGCGTCGGCGGCGACATCGACGACGAGCGGGTCGCCGAGATCCGCGCGATGATCCGCCACGCCCACGCCGCCGGACACCAGCTCGGCGTGCACGCCACCGGCGACCGGGCCATCGACACCGTCGCGGACGCCTTCGCCGAGGCCACGGCCGCGCACCCGCGCGACGACGCCCGCCACTACGTCATCCACGGCGACTTCCTCACCCCGCACGCCATGAAGGTGCTGGCCGAGCACGACTTCGGGGTCAACATGAACCCGACCATCAAGTGGACGGTGGCGGACATGGAGGAGGAGTTCGTCGGCGCGGGCAGGGCCGCCTACGCGTGGCCGTACCGTGACGCCCTCGACGCCGGCGTGCGCGTGGCCAGCGGCTCCGACGCACCCGTCACGCACCCCGACTGGCGGCAGGGCGTCGCCACCATGGTGCTGCGGGAGTCGAAGGCCGCGGGCCGGGTCAGCGGACCCGAGCAGCGGATCGCGCTCGCCGAGGCGATCCGTACGTACACGATCGACGCGGCCTGGCAGGACTTCGCCGACGACTGGAAGGGCTCCCTGGAGCCCGGCAAGGTCGCCGACCTGTGCGTCGTCGACGGCGACCTCCTCGGCGCCGACCCGCACGCGATACCGGAGCTGCCCGTCGTCCTCACCGTCCTCGACGGACGGATCGTGTACGAGGCCACGCCCGGCACCGAGGCCGGTGCGGGGTCCGGCGTGGGGGCCGGCGAGGGGGGCGACATCCGGCGCGATTGACGTATGCCGGGCAGATGATCATCCTGGGGGGATGGCGGCACGGCACAGCACAGCGGACATCCTCGACGCCGCCGTCCACGTCCGTGACGCCGCCAGGAGCGCCACGGCCGGTTCGGCGGGCGTCGACACGGTCCTGGCGGCCCTCTCGGAGGTCATGGAGCACGACCACGCCTCCCTGACCCGGTGGGACCCCAGGCGGCGGCGCCACACCACGCTGGCCGGGAGCTATCCCGAGGAGGCCACGGCCTACATCGAGACCCGCCTCCACCGCGACCCGGTCTTCCCGGTGCTGCACAGCCCGGCGCGGGGCGGCCTCTGGCTCGGGGACGTCCCCGGACCGCTGCTCGACGCCTCACCGGGTTTCCAGGACGTGCTCGCCCCGCTGGGCATCGTGGACGGCGTCGCCCAGTGCCTGTTCACCTCCGACGGCCGGTACGTCGGCATGCTGAACGTCAGCATCCGGCGACCGCGCCGCACCCCCGACCCGGCCCGCGCCGTGGTCACCCTCCTCACCGAGGCCCTGGCCGCGACCGTGGCCTCCGGTGAGGCGGGTCCGGCCGTCCCGGCCCGCCCGCCCGGCGGCCTGTCGCCGCGGGAACTGGAGGTACTGGCCGAGCTGACGGCCGGACGCACCAACCGCCAGATCGCCGAGCTGCTCCACGTCACCCCGCGCACGGTGGGGACCCACATCGAGCACATCCTCGCCAAGCTCGACCTCCCCAACCGCGCGGCGGCGGCGGCCCGGGCGGCTGCCTGGGGAATCCGGTCGCCCCACTGAGCGGCGGTCGGGGCGGGGCGGGGCAGGGCGGGGCGGGGCAGGGCAGGGTGGGTACGGGCGCGGGCCCGGGCCCGGGCCCGGGCCGGTCACCCCCCGTCGTGCCCCAGGTCGACGGCCAGCCGCTCCGCGACCGAGGTGAGCGCCTTCCCGAGGGGCAGGGCCACCCGGGCGGCGGCGAGCGTGTCGCCGCGGGTCGGATCCCGGTTGACGATCACCACGGGCGTACCGGCCTGAGCGGCCTGCCGGACGAACCTCAACCCCGACATCACCGTCAGCGACGACCCGAGCACCAGAACCGACGCGGCGCCCCGCACCAGCTCCCGGCAGTGCTCCACGCGCTCGGCCGGCACCGACTCGCCGAAGAACACGACGTCCGGCTTGAGCACCCCGCCGCACACCACACAGGGCATCACGTGGAAGCCCGCGACCTGCTCGTCCGTGAGGTCGGCGTCGCCGTCGGGGTTGATCGCGGCGGGTACGGGGTCGAACCCCGGATTGGCCTCCTCGAGACGCCGTGCGAGCTCCCGCCGGGCGCTCGTGCCGCCGCAGTCCAGACACACGACCCGGTCGAGACCGCCGTGCAGCTCCACGACGCCGTCGCTCCCGGCTGCCTGGTGGAGCCCGTCGACGTTCTGCGTGACGACGCCGCCGAGCAGCCCGGCCCGGCCGAAGGCGGCCACCGCGCGGTGCCCGTCGTTGGGCCGCGCCCGCCCGAAGGTACGCCAGCCGAGGTGGCTGCGCGCCCAGTACCGCCGCCGCGCCCGCGCGTCGCCGGTGAAGTCCTGGTACGTCATGGGCGTGTGGCGGCTGAGGCTTCCGCCCTCGCCGCGGTAGTCCGGGATGCCCGACTCCGTCGAGATCCCGGCCCCGCTGAGGACGAGGACGCCGCCGGCCCGCACCGCGTCGACGACCGGTTCCAGATCGGTCGTCCCCGGCGGCAGCTCCCCGGTCGGTGTCCAGCTCAAAGTAGGCCGCATGCGCATGCCGCCAGCGTACGGAACGTCCACCGGAGGCGCCGTACGTCAGTCGCTGGACCAGTTCCGGGTGGAGAGCACCAGCAGATAGCCGTCCGGGTCCTGGAGCGTCACGCCCCAGGTGTCCCAGTAGGGGTTGTGGGCGGGGACGCGCTTCCCGCCGTGCTCCTCGAGCCGCCGCACGAGCGCGTCCGGCACCTCCTCGTCCAGATAGACCACCAGCAGGTCCTCGGCCGTCGGCCGGGGCTCCGTCGGGGCGGCCGGATCATGGACGAGTTCGAGGTGCCAGCCCGCGCCACGCCAGCCGACCATGAGCAGCGAGTGGACGCCCGGAGTGCCGTCGGCCGCGTGCCGGTACTGCACGTCGAGGCCGAGCCCCGCCACCCAGAAGCGTTCCGCCGCCTCCAGGTCACGCGACGGACGGGCGATACGGATGTGGGCGGTGGCATCGGCGGGCACGGCAGGACCTCCTGATCGACGGGCGTCTCCAACCCTAGGGATCGGACCGGGCGCCCGCCCATACCCCGCTGGACCTACGACCGGCGACGGAGAGGCCGCCGGCCTCGACGCGTGTGCGGGGGCGTCACGCGCTCGCGGAGTCGGCGATCCTGTCCAGTTCGCGCATCGCCTGGGAGTGGGCGCTCATGCGGCGGCTCACCACGCCCGTCGTGAAGAGGCCCACGCCCGCGACCGAGACCGGGACGGAGAGGCCGAGGACGAGCAGCGCCTCGGGCCAGTCGCGTTCGGCCTGACACCAGGAGTTCTGCCTGATGCCCCGGTTGGCGGTGCCGTCATCGGTCAGCAGCCGGGCCTCGCACTCGGCCGGGTACTTGTCGTCGGGCTTGCGGTCGACTTCGTACGGCGTCAGCAGCAGGACCGCGCACCAGGTCCACAGGAGTGCGGCCAGGCCCAGGAGGCCCATGCCCCAGAAGCTCATGGGCGCGCCCGGTCGCGGAAGTCGAGGTCGAAGTCACGTGATCGCATGGCGAACGAACATAGCAGCGGGCGTTCGGACGTTCGACGATCATTGACAACGCAGGCGCGTGGATCGCCGCTCTCCCGGTGTTGGACGGGGCGGGCGCCGCGGAGCGAAGCTGATCACCGACACCCCCTCCCCCCTCACCGGCGAAACGAGGCCTCACCCATGGACGACGACGTCTTCGAGACGACGGGCGGTGCGGTCCGGGGCTTCCGGGTCACGGGCGGCGACGTCGTCGCCGTACGCGGAATCCCTTACGCCGCACCGCCGTTCGGCGCCGACCGGTTCAGGGAGCCGCGCCCGGCCCCGCCGTGGAGCGGCGTCCGGGACGGTACGGAGTTCGGGCCGATCGCCCCGCAGTCGGCGGAGCTCCCCGGCGCGCCGACCTGGTCGCCCGGGGACGAGGACGTCCTCACCGTCAACGTGTGGACGCCGGCGCCCGGCGGCGGCCGTCTCCCCGTGCTGGTCTGGCTCCACGGCGGCGCCTACACCTTCGGCTCCTCCGCCCAGCCCGACTTCGACGGCACGGCGCTGGCCCGGGCCGGCCTGGTGGTCGTGACCGTGAACTACCGTCTGGGGTTCGAGGGCTTCGGGCACGTTCCCGGAGCGCCGGAAGTCCCCGACAACCGGGGGCTGTCGGACCAGATCGCGGCCCTCCGCTGGGTGCGCGACAACATCCGCGCCTTCGGCGGCGACCCCGACGACGTCACCCTCGCCGGCCAGTCCTCCGGTGCCACCTCCGTGGTCTGCCTGATGGTCATGGACGGGGCCCGAGGCCTGTTCCGCCGCGCCATCGCCCACAGCCCCGCGAGCCCGTTCCAGACCAGGGACCTCGCCGCCGCGACCACCCGCGAGATCGCCGCCGCGGCCGGCTGCCCCGCGACCCCCGAAGGCCTGGCGTCGGCCGGCCCGCAGGTCCTGGTCGAGGCGGCGGACCAGGTGGTCGACGCCTACCGGAAGGACCCCGACTCCGGCTCCCGCCACTACGACCCCTCCCTCTTCGCCCCCGTCCTCGACGGCGACACCCTGCCCGCCGACCCGCTCACCGCCCTGGCCGCCGGCGCGGGCCGCGACGTGGACCTGCTGCTCTGCCACACCACGGAGGAGTACTGGCTCCTCGACGCGGTCGGCAGCTGCGCGAAACTCACCACCGAGTCGCAACTCGCCCGCTTCGCCCATGACTTCGGTCTGACTGGGAAGCTCCTCGACGCCTACCGCTCCCCGGATCCGGCGTGCGTCGCGGACACCTACCTCGCGCTCTACGGCGACCTGCTCTTCGTCGAGTTCACCCACCGCCTCGCGGAGGCACACGCGGCCGGCGGCGGCCGGACGCACCTCGCCCGCTTCGACCGGCGCCGCGACCGCGCCGACGGCACGGCCGTCCGCGCCTGGCACTGCGCGGACATCCCCTTCGCCTTCGGCAACCTCGACGACGAACGTCTCCATTTCCTCGTCGGCGGCACCCCCACCCCCGAGGACCACGCCCTGTCCCGCCGCATGGTGGGCGCCTGGGCCGCCTTCGCCGCCACCGGAGACCCGGGCTGGGCCCCGACCCCGGAGGCCGGCACGGACGCGGGGCGGGCCACCCGCGTCTGGACCCCCGACGACCAGCCGGCGACGGACCGCCGGCCCGTCCCTCCCCGCGCCCTCTGGGCCGAGGTCGCCTTGCCGCTCCTGCGCCCGTGACCGACGCGCCGCCGGTCACCCCACCGTGACGGCGGCGGAGCGGAGGACGGCCGAGCCGGGCCGAGGCGGGCGTGCCGTCACGCGACTTCCGGACCACGGTCACAGCCACTGCGCCCAGCCGAACGTGAACACGTGGGCACGCCGAAGCCCCGCCAGGCCCCGGCGGCCCCGAAGGAACACCGCCGCCCCGGCGGCGAACAGCGCGGCGAACGCGCCCGCGACCGCCGCCCCGGCGACGGGACTCACGAAGATCCCGACCGCCAGGGCGACCAGGAGTACGACCCCGAGCCCGAGGTGAGCGGCCGCCGGATCGTCCCGCAACGCCTCCTGGGGTGAAGGCCATGCCGGGCAGCAGCGGTAGCCGGGAGCCGGTCTCGGTGCTGCCCGCGGCGCGGGCGCGCCGGTCGGGTAGCGTCACTTCCGTGACCGAGGACGGCGTCGTCTGGAATCAACTCACCGCCCTGCTGCCCGAGGCCGGGGCGGAGGAGGCCAGGGACTGCTGGTCCCTCGGCGAGCAGGAGGCGGCGCTGGGGCTGCTCGTATCCGGCCTGATGGCCTCTCAGGTGCCGATCGGCGAGCTGGTGCGCGCATGGATCTCCGTGCTCGCGGAGGGCTGGGGCGAGCGGGAGGCGCTGACGCCGCGACTCCGGCAGTGCGTCGGGGACGGTGGGCCGGCCCCGGTGAGGCTGGTGGCGGACGAGGAGGGGGCGGGCGGCCCACGCGGCGGGTCGGCCGACGTCCTCGTGCCCTGGATCGCCTGCGAGCGGTGCGGCGCCGTCCTCGCGAGGGTGCACGCGCGTGAGCCCTGGGGAGGCCTCTCCTACCTCGCCGTGAAGTACGTGGTCGCCCCGGCGGCGGGCGGCGGCCCGGTCACGCGGGAGTTCCCCGCCGAATCCCCGGACCTGGCCTTCACGTACCTGCTGGAGGCCTGCGCTGCGCGGCTTCCGTCCGGTTAGCGCCCCGCCGCGGTCGGCACGGCCTTCGGCCGGTGTCGCTACCGGCCCGCCGTCTCGAACAGCAGGCGGGCCGCCACCGCCGCGCCGTCGTCGCGGATCCGTCCGCGCAGGGCTTCCGCCCGGGCGCGGGTCTCGGGGCGCAGCGCCGTCGCCAGGGCGGCCGACAGGGTCTCCGGGGACGGGGACGGGGACGGGGACGAGGACGGGGTAGGGCGGGCCGTGCCGAGGCCGAGGGCCGCGACACGGTCCGCCCAGTACGGCTGGTCGCCGGCCTGGGGGACGATCACCTGCGGAGTCCCGGCGCGGGCGGCGGTGGCCGTGGTGCCCGCGCCGCCGTGGTGGACCACGGCCGCCACCCGGGCGAACAGGGACCGGTGGTCCACCTCGTCGACCGCGAGGCAGTCGTCACCGTCGTCGATCGGGGTCAGCCCGGCCCAGCCGCGCGCGAGGATCACACGGCGGCCGCGCTCGCGGGCCGCTTCGATCGCCGCCCGGGCGAGGGCGGGCCCGGCCGTACCGAGCGGGGTGCTGCCGAAGCCCACGTACACGGGCGGCGGCCCTGCCGCCAGGAAGGCCGCCACCTCCGGTGGGAGCGGGCGGGCGACGGGACGGAACCACACGCCCGTGCCGACGACGTCGACCGCGCCGTCGGCACCGCCGCCGGCCGTCGGCCAGGGCGACAGGACCGGGTCCGCCGACAGCCAGGGGCGGTCGGTGAAGGCGTAGCCGCGCACGTCGTCCACCGGCGGCAGGCCTGCCGCGTCCCTGAACGCGCCGAGCATCGCGCCGAACATGTCGTTCGCGAGGCGGGCGTCCAGGTCCCACAGCTCGCGGTTGTCCTCGACCTCCCGCGGCAGCGGCCGGCCCCGGCGGCCCGGCGGCGGCCGGTGCGGGGACGGCAGCACGACCGGCGTGTGGGTGGCGTACACGTAGGGGACCCCGAGCCGCTCCGCCACCGACCGAGCCCCCGCCGTCACCGGCAGCGGGCCCGTCGCCAGCACCACGTCACACCCTTCCGCCGCCTCCGCGACGGGCCCGAACTGCGCGGCCATCAGATCGGCCGCCCGCTGCGCCAGACCCACGGCGGACCCGGGCCGCACCGTCGTCACCAGCGGTCGCACCGGCGCGCCCACCGGCACCGCCCGCACCCCCGAGGCGGCCAGCAGCTCCGTGAACTCCCCGTCGGGCGGCGCGCACACCCGCACCTCCGCGCCCCGTTCGCACAGGCGCAGCGCCAGCCCCGCCATGGGCTCCACGCTTCCGCGTGCCCCGTACGTGGACACCACGACACGCATCCCGCGCATTCCGCTTCCCCCTGGCACGACGAGACCCCGGCCGATCCGACCTGCGGGTCATATAGGTGTGCGATTGTCGGTCACGCGTGATAGTCACTACACCCACGGGGTGGGACGATCATCAGCCACCCCGTGCGCACACATCAAGGGGTGGGGACATGGCGTTGCTCCAGGAACTGGGGAACACGCTGGGAAGATGGACGGGCCGGCCCGTCGCGCGGGTGGACGCCGACTCCGGCGACCCGGAGGCACGGACCGTCCGCCAAGCCGCCGAGGCCGGGGACTGGGCCGCCGTCCGGGACGTGCTCGACGCGCGGCCCGAGAGCGAGGACCGCACCGGCCTCCTGTGGGCCGTCGGCGACGTCGCCGGTGTGGAGCGGTGGATCGCCGACGTCATCGCCGCGGAGCCCGATGCCGCGCTGCCGCGCCTCGTGGCCGGCGTCCGGCACATCAGCTGGGCCTGGGAAGCCAGGACCGGCGCCCGCGCCCAGCACGTGTCCCGCGAGCAGTTCGAGGTGTTCTTCGACCGGCTCGGCACCGCCGAGACCCGGCTGTACGAGGTGGCCGAGCGCGAACCCGGATGGACCTCGCCCTGGTACGGCCTCCAGGTCACCGGGCGCGGCCTCCAGGTCGGCCAGGACGTGGCACGGCGCCGCTTCGAGGCGACCGTCCGCCGGGACCCGTACCACCTGGGCGCCCACCAGCAGCAGTTGCAGCAGGTCTGCGAGAAGTGGAGCGGCTCCCACGAGGAGATGCACGACTTCGCCCGCGCCCGTGCCTTCGGCGCGCCCGCCGGGACGCTCCTCGGCCAGCTCGTGGCCGTCGCGCACCTGGAGCACTGGCTCGCCCTCGACTCCGGTCCCGACGCGCGCTACATCCGGCAGCCGCAGGTCGTGGCCTCCCTCAACGAGGCCGCCGACCACTCCTTCCGCCACCCGGACTTCGTGCGCGGACGCGGCTGGCTCCAGGTCCACAACACCTTCGCCATGGCGTTCGCCCTCGCCGGCGACGTCGCCTCCGCGCGCGAGTGCTTCCGGGCCACGGAGGGCCGCGTCACCGAGTTCCCCTGGTACTACCTCGACGGCTCCGACCCCGCCAAGGCCTACAGACAGCACCGCTCGTACGCCGGACGCTGAGGGGGCCGGAAGCGGGCCGGGGCAGGGCGGACCGCCCTCCGGGGCGAAGCCGCCGGGGGAGGCCGCCGGGGGAGGCCCGGGCACCGCCCGTACGGGCCCGCCACGCGGATGCCGCTCCCGACGCAGCTCCCGCTTCCGACGCAGCTCCCGCTTCCGACGCAGCTCCCGCTTCCGACGCAGCTCCCGCTTCCGACGCAGCTCCCGCTCCCGCTTCCGCTTCCGAGGTCGACTCCGCGCGTCGCCGACCTCGGCGGACGTCCACCAGTTCCCCCGCTTCCACCCGCACCCGCACCCGCACCCGCACCCCACCCTCATTCCCACCCGCTCGCACCCGAAGGACTGCGTCAGGTGTCCCACCCTGATTCCCCCGAGACCGCCCACACCTTCCAGGTGGATCTGCGCGGCCTCGTCGACCTGCTCTCCCACCACCTCTACTCCAGCCCCCGCGTCTACCTCCGCGAGCTCCTCCAGAACGCCGTCGACGCGATCACCGCCCGTCAGGCCCTCCACCCCGGCGCGCCCGGCACGATCACCGTGCGGACGGGGGAGACGCTGACCGTCACGGACACCGGCATCGGGCTGTCCGAGGCCGACGTGCACCGGTTCCTCGCCACGATCGGGCGCAGCTCCAAGCGCACCGCCGACGGGGCGCTGGACGGGGCGGGGCTCGACGCGGCCCGGGGCGAGTTCATCGGGCAGTTCGGCATCGGGCTGCTCGCCTGCTTCGTCGTCGCCGACGAGATCACCGTACTCAGCCGGTCCGCCGCCGACCCGGCCGCGCCCACCGTCGAGTGGCGCGGCCACTCCGACGGCCGCTACACCATCCGCACCCTGCCGTCCGCGACGCTCCCCGAGCCCGGCACCACCGTGAAGCTCGTCCCGCGCGCCGACAACGCCGAGTGGACCGGCCCCCAGCAGGTCGTCGCGCTCGCCCGGCACTACGGCGGACTGCTGCGCCACGAGGTCACCGTCGTCGACGCGCGCGGCGACAGCCACCGGATCAACGCGGCGCCGCCGTGGGAGCGGACGCACCGCTCGCCGCTGGCCAAGCGCGAGGCGTACACCGCGTACTGCCGCGAGCTCTTCGACTTCACCCCGCTCGACACCATCGAGCTCGACCTGCCCGCCGCGGGCCTGCGCGGCGTCGCCTACGTCCTGCCGACCGCGGTCAGCCCGGCCCAGCGCGCCGGACACCGCGTGCACCTCAAGGGCATGCTCCTCACCGACCAGGCGCCCGAACTGCTCCCCGAGTGGGCGTTCTTCGTGCGCTGCGTCGTCGACACCACCAGCCTGCGGCCCACCGCTTCGCGCGAGTCGCTGTACGAGGACGGCACGCTCTCCGCCGTACGGGACGCCCTCGGCGACCGGATCCGCGACTGGCTCACCGGGCTCGCCGCCAGCGACCCGGCGCTGCTCCACCGGTTCATCGACACCCACCACCTCGCGGTCAAGGCGCTCGCCCGCTACGACGACGAGCTGCTGCGGGTCGTGCTGCCCTGGCTGCCGTTCGAGACCACGGACGGGAACGTCACCCTGGAGGAGTTCGCGCGCACCCACCCGACGCTCCTCGTGACGCGCAGCGTCGAGGAGTTCCGGCAGGTCGCGCCGATCGCCGCGGCCGCCGGACTCGGCGTCGTCAACGGCGGGTACACGTACGACCGCGACCTCGTCCACCGCCTTCCCGAGATCCGCCCGGGCACCTCCGTCGGCGACCTCGATCCGGCGACCGTCACCGCCCACCTCGACGCCGTCGACCCGAGCGCCGAACTCCGCGCCGCCGCCTTCCTCGCGGTGGCCCGCGAGACCATCGGCGTCCACGACTGCGATGTCGTCCTGCGCGACTTCCAGCCCGTCACGGCCCCCGCGCTGCTCCTCGACAACCGTGACGCCCGGCACGAGCGCACCCGGGCCGGCCTCGCCGCCGACAGCGACGGCCTGTGGGCCGACATCCTCGGCTCGCTCCGCGACGAGGCGCCGCGTGCCCAGCTCGTCCTCAACCACCTCAACCCGCTGGTCCGCCAGGCCCTCACCATCGGCGAGCGCGGCCTGGCCGTCACCACGGCCGAGGCCCTCTACGGCCAGGCCCTGCTGCTCAGCCGCCGCCCCCTGCGCGCGAGCGAGAGCGCCCTGCTCAACCGGGCCTTCATCGGCCTCCTCACCCACGCCATGCACCACCCGGGCGACGCCGGCCCCGGCCCCGGCCCCGACCTCGGCCCCGGCTCCGGTTTCGACCCCCGGAAGGAGAGCTAGATGCTGGACACCCCCGAGGCCGTCGTCGAGGCGCTCCGCGAGAACCACGAGCGCCCCCACGGCCTGCCGCGCACCATCACCGCCGAGGAACTCGTCGAGGCCGCCGAGGTCTTCGAGAAGCCCGACGTGCTCGTCACCGCGCTCCTCGAACTCATGACGGCGTACGAGTTCACCGGCGAACAGCGCAAGTCGCCGGTCGCCTTCGCCCGCATCCTCAAGCTGTGGGACGCCGACCCCGACTCCTTCAGCCCCTACGAGGCCCACCAGGTCTTCTGGCGCTTCAAGTGGGTGACGACCTCCCTCCTCCAGGTGCCCGAGATGCCGCTGGCGACCATCGGCGGCTGGATCGACCGGATGCGCGACCGGTACGAGGCCGCCGGCCACGGTGTGCAGCCCGTCGCCGCCATGCGCTACCACCTCGCGCGGCACACCGGCACCGGCGTCGCCGACGCGTACGACCTCTGGGCCACCCGGCCCCGCACCGACCTCAGCGACTGCGAGGCCTGCGAGACCCGGCACCACGCCTGGCACCAGGTCGCCGCCGGCGACGACACCGCCGCCCTCGACGTCTGGCGCCCGGTCCTCGCCGGCGCGTCCACGTGCAGCGACGAACCGCAGATGAGCCAGGCCCGCGCCCTGCTCCCGCTGCTGCGCACCGGCCGCGCCGACGAAGCCCGCTCCCACCACCTCACCGGCTACCGCAAGGTGCGCGGCAACGCCGCCATGCAGGCCGAGGTCGGTCTCCACCTGGAGTTCTGCGCACTGTCCCGGAACGAGGGCCGGGGCCTGGAGATCCTCGCCGAGAACCGTCCCCTCTTCGAGGCGACCGGCGCCCCGCTCGACCACCTCGCCTTCCTCACCGGCGTCGAGGTCCTCCTCGCCCGCCTCGCCGAGGACGGCCACGACGACACCGCCGTCGCCGGCCCGCCCGGCCGTGAATGGACGGCCGGCGAGCTCCTCGCCCACGTCCGCGCCGAGGCCGGGCCGCTCGTCGCCGCCTTCGACCGCCGCAACGGCACCGAGGCCGTCGGCGACGGCCGCCGGACCCGGCTCGCCCGCCGTCCGCTCCTCGACGAGCCGCTGCCCCTCGGACTCCGGGCCGTCACCGGCGCCGCCCGGAAGGCCGGAGCTGCCGGGGCGAGCGCCCCCGGCACCGCGGGCGCCCCGGTCACCGCCGCCCGGATCGAGATCCCCGAGGACTTCGCGGCGCTGGTACGGGAAGCCCGCCGGCTGTCCCGCGAGGGCCACCCCGGCGAGGCCCGGCTCTGGACGCGCGTCACGGAGCGCCTGGCCGACGGCTCCGCCTCGTACGACGACACCGACGGCCCCGGGGACCTCCTGCGCGCCGAACTCGCCGAACAGCACGGCCAGAAGCTCTGGCTGGACGACCTGCACACCGCAGGCGTCGCCGAACTCGCCACTGCCGTCCGGCACTTCGAGGAACTGCGGCTACCCTGGCACGCGCTCTCCGCCCGGGCCCGCGCCTTCGCCTGGGCGAGCAGCCCGGGTTCCCGGGACGCGGACGGCGCCGTCCCCGACCACGCCTCCACGCGTGCCGGACTCGACGAGCTGCTGCCCACGGCCGAGAAACTGCTCGTCGAGACGCCGTTCGACAGCGAGCCGCTCGGGGACGCGGAGGCGGCGTTCGGCGCCGACCTGCCGGTCGAGCGCGCCCTCGCGTACCTCTCCCTCCGCTACTCCGACGCCTTCGCCGCGTACCAGGCGCTCCTCGACGGGACGAAGCGGTCCCGCCACCGGGAGGACGGCGAGGACGGCGAGGACGGCGAGGCCGACCAGGGCGCCGAGGGCGCCGTCGGCGCCGAGGTCGAGGCGCTCGCCGAGCGGTTCGAGGAGGCCGTCGGCACCCTCGCCGCCGAGGCCGTGCGCCTCGGCTACCCGCACCAGAGCGCCAACGCCCGCCAGTTCCGTGCCGACATGCTCGCCCGGCGCGGCGCGATGGCCGACGCCGAGCGGGAGCTTCGGGCCGCGCTCCAGGACCTGGAAGCCTCCGGGCGCCCCTGGCGCAGGCCGCGCCCGAACGCGCTCCTGGCGCAGGTGCTCCTCGCCCAGGACCGGCCGGAGGAGGCGGTGGAGCTGCTGCACGCCGCGAACGCCGACGCCGTCGCGTACGACGACACCACCTTCCGGCTCGCGCCGACCCATCTGCTGCTCGGCCACGCCTCCACGCACGCCGGGGACCCGACCGGCGCCGTACGCCACCTCTCCGAGGCCGCCGCGCGCTTCGACCAGGACGGCGAGCCCGGTGAGGCGGCCGAGGCGCGGTTCCAGCTCGCCGACGTCCTGGCCCGCTCGGGGCAGCAGGCCGACGCGGTCGCCGTCCTGGAGTCCGTCCTCGCCGACGACGCCGTCTCCGGCGTCGACGCGCGCACGCTCGCCCAGGCCCGCCTGACCTTCGGCCGGGGCCTGCGCGAACTGGAGGAGTACCTCCCGGCCGCCGAGGAACTGCTGCGGCTCGCCGACACCGTCGCCGGCTGGCCGCGGGAGGAGCGCGGCGGGGTCCTCACCCTGGTCGCCGCCGAGGCCGCCATCACCCTCGCCCTGGCCGAACGCCGGGACGCGGCCGACAAGGCGTACGAGCGCGCCGTCGCCGCCCACACCGAGGCGCCCAACCCGCCGCTCATCCTGCAGATGATGCGCGAGTTCGCCCGCCTCACCCCGCAGTCCCGCGAGGACGAGGACGAGGGGAAGGCGGGGGCCGGGGCGCCCGGGGGCGCTTCGGCGACCGACACGGCCCTGGCGCACCTCACGCGGGCCGAGGCGGTCCTCGCCGCCGTCACCGCCGAGGAGGCGGAGGGCTTCGCCGTCTGGTACGAGCGCGGCGAGATCCACTACCGCCGTGCCCGTGTCCTCGCCGAGGCCGGCCGGCACGAGGAGGCCCTGCCGGAGGCCGAGTCCGCCATCGCCGCCCACGAGGAGGGCGGCGAGCAGGGCGAACTCCCGCGCGCCGAAGCCGTCCGCATCGCCGCCCTGGTCGAGGGCAACGGCCTCGACCGCGTCAACGAGGCCATCGCCCGCCTCACCACGGCGGCGGCCCGCTGCCGCAACTCCGGCCACCCGGAGGCGGCGCGGATCCTGGACGCCCTGCGCCAGGAGTTCCTCTCCCGCTGACGGCTCGTCCCCGAAAGGATCACGGCATGACGACTCCCTTGCTCCTCTCCGACATCGAACGGGCCGTGCGCGCCAGCTGGAGCGCCGAGACGGCCACGCCCGAGTTCCGGTCCCGCTGGACCGCGGACAATCCGGCCCGGGACCAGTGCGGGGTGACCGCGATGGTGCTGAACGACCTCCTGGGCGGCGAGCTGCTCCGCGGCGAGGTCCTCGTCGACGGCGAGCGGGTGGACTACCACTGGTGGAACCGCCTGGGCGCGGGCGTCGAGATCGACCTCACGCGCGAGCAGTTCGGGCCCGAGGAGACCGTGACCGCCGGGACGGTCGTCCCCCGGCCGCCGGTGGCCGAGTGGGGCAGGCTCCGTGAGGAGTACGCGCTCCTCCGCGAGCGCGTCCTGCACCGGCTGGACCGCGGGGCCGGCGCGGTGCAGGCCGGCCCCGCGGCGTGAGGCCCGCCGGGCCTTCGGTCCTGCCCGGTCTGCGGGCGTCCATGGCCGAACTGGCCACGCCGGGCCGCGTCTACGTGGCCGCCGGACGCCTCACCGGGCCCGACCCGGATCTTCCGGAGCTGGCGGCGGAGGTCCGCGCCGTGCTCGCCGCCATGGCGGCGGACGAGGCGTGGGCGCGCTTCCTCCCCGGGTACGTCCCGCCTCCCGTCCCGGAGATCTGCGCCGCGCTGGAGCCCCTGGAGACCTACGAGGCCGCCCCGTTCCTGGCCCGGCTCGCGACGGTCGACCTGTACTGGCCGACCCACCGTCACCTGCCGGCCGACGCCGCCGAACGCGTGGCGGACCGGGTGGTGGCGCTCCTGGGCACGGACGCCTCCTGGTGGACCAACCACGACGAGGCGGGAGGTGCCGTCACCGGCGTGAGCCCGTTCTTCGACAGCCTGCTCGCGGGCACGGACGGGGAGCACTTCGCCGTCGCCCTCCAGGTCGCCGACGACTGACCGGCTCCGTAAGGGCTTCGTCTCACGTCCGCGCGGGCGGGGCGTCCTCGTCGAGGAGCACGGCGAGTCCGTCGAGGAGCCGCTGGAGCCCGAACTCGAAGAGACCGTCGAGATCGAAGTCGTACCCGGCCCGTGAGAGGCGGGCGAGCTGCGGGTACCGCCCGTCCTCCAGGGTCGCCCGGAGGGCGGGCTCCTGCGTGTCCATCCACTCCTCGCTGTCGAGGCCGCTCTGCGCCTCCGCCTCCCGCTCCGTCTCCATGTTCAGGGCGAGGCCGCGGATGTAGTTGAGCAGCGTCAGGTGCGCGGTGAAGGCCGACTGGTCGTCGAGCCCGTGCCGGTGCAGGGAACCCAGGACCCACTCGCTGTACACCATCGCCGAGGTGATGAGCTGCGGCCGGGTCAGCGACATGGCCGGCGCCAGCCAGGGGTGGGCGCGGAACAGGCCCCAGAGCTGCCGGGCGGCCACGTCGAGCGGCTCCCGCCAGCCCGGGGGCGGATCGGCGGGCAGCGGGCGTTCGGCGATGGCGGCGTCCATCATCCGTACGAGCAGGTCGTCCTTGTCGGCGACGTGCCGGTACAACGACATGGTCGCCACGCCGAGTTCGGCGGCCACCCGCCGCATCGAGACGGCGGTCAGCCCCTCCGCGTCGGCCACGGTGACGGCGGCGGCCACGATCCGGGAGAGCGTGAGGCCGGTGGAGCCGGCCGGTGCGGCGGCGGGGGAGGGCGTGCTCCGCCGGACGGGAGCGGCCGGAGCCGGGGGAGCGGGAGCGGTCGAAGCCGGAGCGGTCGAAGCAGGAGCGGGAGCAGCGGCCCGCTCCGGAGCCGACACGACCGTCCCGACACCCGGCACGGCATGGACCAGGCCCTCGTGGCGCAGCTCGGTCAGCACCTTGGTGGCGGTCGCCATGGCGACGCCCCACTGCCGGGTGATCTCCCGGGTCGACGGCACCCGCTCGCCCGGTGCCAGTTCCCCGCTCTCGATCCGCCGCCGCAGCTCGCCGACGATCCGGCTGTAGCGGGGTTCCGGCCTCCTGCCGTCGCCCACCGACACCACCCTGCCCTCCGCACTAGTGCACCCGAAGGTGTCCATCGTAGCGGCCGACGGGGCCGGATCGGGCGGGTGCACTGGTCCTCTGCGTGCATGCACTAGTGCACTAGGGCGGAGATAGTGCAGTGAAACCTAGGGATTAAGGCCTTGCGTCCTCCGATGCGTACGGCGTACATTCGTCGTCATGAAGAGCAACGAGATCCTCATCAGCGGCGCCGGCATCGCGGGAACCGCGCTGGCGTACTGGCTACGCACAGCGGGCTTCGCCGTCACCATCGTGGAGCGCGCGCCCGAACCCCGCCCGGGCGGGCAGACCGTGGACCTGCGGGGCGCCGGACGGACCGTCGTCGAGCGCATGGGCCTGACGGACCGGGTCAAGGCCCTCGCCGTCGACCAGCGCGGCCTGGCCCTCGTCGACGGCAAGGGCGGGATCACCGCGCGGGTGCCCGCCGACAGCTTCGGCGGCGAGGGGATCGTCTCCGAGATCGAGATCCTCCGCGGCGACCTCGCCGGACTCCTGTACGAGGCGACCCTGCCGGACACGGAGTACCTCTTCGACGACACCATCACCGGGATCGACCAGGAGTCCGACCCGGACGCCGTCACCGTCACCTTCGAGAAGGCGGCGCCGCGCCGCTTCGCCCTCGTCGTCGGAGCGGACGGGACGCACTCCGTCGTCCGCTCCCTCGCCTTCGGCCCGGAGCGGGACCTCGCCCACCCCATCGGCCTGTACACGGCCTGGTTCACCGCCCTCGACGACGACCTGGACCTCGACGGCTGGTACCTGATGCACAACGCGCCCGGCGGGCTCGTCGCCTCCGCCCGCCCCGGCCGTCTCCCCGGCGAGATCAAGGCCGGCTTCAGCTTCCGCTCGCCGCCGCTGACGTACGACCGCCGGGATGTCGAGGCCCAGCGGGAGATCGTCGCCCGGCGCTTCGCCGGCGTCGGCTGGGAGACCCCCCGCCTGCTGCGGGCCATGCGCACCGCCCCGGACTTCTTCTTCGAGACCATGGCGCAGGTCCGCCTCGACAGCTGGTCGCGCGGCCGGGTGGCGCTGCTCGGCGACGCCGGATACTGCGCCACGCCGCTCACCGGCCTCGGCACCAGCCTCGCCCTCGTCGGCGCGTACGTCCTCGCCGGCGAACTGGCGGCGGCGCGCGGCGCGCACGAGACCGCCTTCCACCGCTACGACGCGGTGATGCGGCCCTACGTCACGCAGGCCCAGGAACTCCCGCCCGGCGGAGCCGCCGGCTTCGCGCCGACGGGCCGCCTCGGCATCCGGATGCGCGACCTCTCGATGCGCTCGATGACCCGCTGGCCCCTGCGCAACCTCCTCGCCGCGCAGTTCGCCAAGGCCGGCGACATCACCCTCCCGGAGTACGACCCGGCCGGGCCCCGCCCGCTGGGCGAGGCCCGCGCGGGGCGGTGACCCGGGGAGTGAGGACGCCTCAGTGCATGAGCAGCAGACGGGTGTTGGGCACCAGCTTGCGGTTGACGCTGGTGCTCTGCACGAAGATGGTGAAGTCCGCGTTCTGATCCGGCTTGACCCGCACCTCCTCGTCCGGCAGGCCCAGCAGGGCGCGGGCCTCGGGCCCGGTGTAGACGCGGTCGGTCTTCTTCTCCAGGACCGCGATGCGCTTCCGCGCCTGGATCTTCTCCGACTTGCTCAGCTGGTAGAAGGCGCACCCGGTCGTGTACGTGTGCCCGGACTCGGTGACCCACTCGCGGATCGCCACGTCCCGGGGCACCGGGATCAGCTGGTATCCGGACGCGTCGACCGGGGTGAGGCCGGCCGCCGCGATCGTCTCCTTGTTGACCGCGTCCGCGCCCACGGAGAAGACGGAACGCGAACCGCGGATGCCCTTGGTGCGCCCCATCATGAACTTCTCCGTCGCCTGCTGGATGACCTGGCCGGCCTCCTCCAGGCCCCGGGTGCTCGTGGCGTCCCAGACGGCGACGTTGTCCTTCGGGAAGCCGCAGTTCATGGCCTCACGCTTGCCCATCTGGTCCGGCACGAGAACGGCCAGCGTCCAGTTGTCGTCCTGCTGCTCGATCATCTCGGCCACGGCCGACACCAGCGCCTTCGGGCTCTTCCCGGCGGCGTCGGGGCAGCGGTGGCTGGCGTTCTCCTGGCCGTCCGTCAGGACGAAGGTGAGGAAGCTGTGGTCGCCGTACAGCTGGGCCGTCTGCGCCAGCTCCCGCTGCGACTTCAGCGCCGCCGCGAGGAGCGCGGTCATCCCCCCGACGTTGTACAGGGCCTTCAGGGACGGCATCCGCAGCACGTCCTTGTCGTAGATGACGCACTGCACGGTGTCCGCGAACACGTACACCGTGACCCGCGTCTCCTGGTCCAGCTCCCGCGACCGTCGGGCGAGGTACTCGATCTGCTGGTCGGCGACCTCGACGACCTTGCCCCGCAGGTGCGACATGGACGAACTGGCGTCCAGCACGAGCGCGACGTGATTGATGTAGTTCTGGTTTCCGGACATGGCCAACTCCCCGTCTTTGCCGGTGTGATGTCTTTACCGTCTCACCCACCACTGACAATCGGTCCGGACGTGATCACCACAGCTCGGTACCGAGGGTGCCCTCGTCAGGGGCGGCGACCTCTGCGCGGGTCGGCGTCGGCGCACCGGCCGGCCAGGACGCGGGCGGCCGCCCGCGCCCTCCACCGCCTCGTACGCGAGCCCGGCGGTGTCGAGGGCCTCGGTCGGCAGGGCAGAGGCTCGGCCGCGGCACCACCTGCTCCCCGCCGAGGTCCATCGGCGGGAACATGTCCTCGCCGTAGTGCGACCAGTGCCCGGAGATCTCGTACAGCTCCCGTTCGCCGAGCACGGGCGCGTACACGTGCCGGCAGCCGGCCCGCCGCTCGGCGTCACGGACGTGCTCCTCCAGGGCGTGGCGCACGGCCGCGCCGTCGGGCAGCCAGTACGGCAGGCCCGCCCCGATCAGCGGATCGGTGTCGAACAGGCCCGGTTCGCGGCCCGGTCGGCGGTGGTCGTGCACGGCGGTCTCCTCGCGGCGGGCGGGCGAGCGACCACGGCACGAAGCCCCGGGGCACTCGCCCCGGGGCTTCGGACCGAGACAACGGTCAGCGCGCCGGGACACTCTCCGGCGTCGTCGTCTCAGCGGCAGGCTTCCTGCGGGAGACGCCGGCGGGGGCCACCGGCCGCCCGCACCTCCCTTTCCCCGGCGGGCGCGGTACGCGGCGGTCCGCCCCGGCGGGTGGCGCCGTCCGGCTAGGCGGCGGGCTCCGAGATGCCACCCTCACCGAACTCGCCCTCGCCGAGCCCGTCTTCGGGGAACTCGCCCTCGGGGAACTCGCCTTCCGGGAACGCGCCGTCCTCGGGCATCATCGCGGCGGCGATGGCGTCCGTCAGCTCCTCCGGCTTCAGCTCGGTGGCTCCGGCCGGGGCCGTCGGGCTGGTGCCGGAGCCCAGCTTCAGGCCGAGGCCCACCTTCTCCGCCTTCGCGCTCTCGGTCAGCTTCGCGAGGTCGACGTACACCTCGGTCAGCTCGCCGTTCTTGAGCGTGAAGTCGGCGGTCACCTTGTCGGCGGGGGCGTCCTTCAGATCGGCGGCCGAAGGCAGCTCCACGCCGGGAGGCAGCTCCTTGGAGAACGGGCGGATCTCGTCGAACAGGTCCGTGACCAGGGTGCGCAGCGGTGCCGTCGCCGAGATGCGCTCCGTGCCGTCCGCGCCGCCGGCCGTCGTGAACTCGACGTCACGGGCGACGACTTCGCGCAGGGCCTCCAGAAGCTTCTTCTGGGTCTTGGCGTCGAGCGTGGGCTCGGGCGACAGCTCGGTCTTCGGAGCCTTCTCGCCCGGCGCCCGGCCCATCTCCTCGCCGGCCTTCTCCAGCGCCTTGTAGTCGACCTTGATCCACTCGCCCTCCAGGACCTTCTTGAAGGCCCCGGCCTCCGGCGGCAGTTCGTCGGTCGACGGCATGGGGGTGCCCATGGCCTCGCCGAGCGCCTCGACGTCGGACCGGAAGTAGGCGTAGTCGCCGACGAGCCGGTACTCGACCAGATCGCCCTCCGGGACGCTGACCTTCATCGCCATCCCGACGAAGTCCTCCTCCCTGGACTCGTCGAACGGCTTCTTCGACTCCATCGTGACGCTGAGCTTCGCCCCGCTGAGCAGCTCGGCGGCCTCGTCCGGGAGTTCCTCGCCGGGCTCGGGGTCGGAGTCGGCGTCCAGCTTCTTGAGGGTCGCGGCATCGACGTCCAGGTCCAGCTCGAAGGAGAGCGTCTTCTCCTTGCCCAGCTTCTCGAACGCCTGGTCCAGCTTCTTCCCGGCGGACAGCTGCTCGACCGTCCCGCAGGCGGCCGAACCCGCCAGGACGGCGCCGACGACGGCGGTGGCGGTGAGGGTCTTGCGTATGGCGCTGATGATGAGCTCCTCAAGAGTTCGATCACATGGTGATCGACTGCGGTCGAAAAGGGAGACTCACAGCTCATCCATAGGGTTGTACGGCGGTCGCGATCAATCCGCCGCGGTGTCGGGCGCCGAACCGCCGCCGCCCCGCAGGCCGTGCCACTGTTCGGCGCCGAACTCCTCGTACCGCTCGACCTCCGTGAAGCCCAGCCTCGCGGCGAGCCGCATCGCCCGGCCGTTGGCGGTCTGCGTGACGAGCGACACCGGCTCGCCGGGCCGCGCGTCCGCGAACCAGCCGAGCACCGCCCCGCACGCCTCGGCGGCATAGCCCTGCCCCCACGCGTGCGGCAGGAACAGATACCCGAGGTCGGTCCGCCCGTCCGTCCCGGGGTCCAGCGTCACCACGCCGATCATCGCGCCGTCGCGCTCGACGACGAAGGAGCCGGGACGTCGTCCCGGCACCTCGGGCATCGCCGCTTCCAGGTCCTCGCGCGGCCGGGCCCCGCCCACGAACGTCCCCACCTCCGGCGAGGCGAACAGCTCGACGAAGGCGGGTCGGTCGCGGGCGTCCGCCTCGCGCAGCACGAGCCGGTCGGTCCGCAGGGGGGCGGGTGGCCAGGAGTCTGCTCCGAGTTCGGTCATGACGCGAAGGCTAGCGCAGGGGCGCCCGGAGCCGGGCGGGTGCGTGGCCTTGGCATCATGTGACGTTTCGTCAGATGTGGTGCGTGAGCGGTGCGTTCACGATGCTAGGCGTCGCGGATCCGCAGCAGCGTGCCACCGAGCAGCAGGGCGGCTCCCGCCCAGGCGGCGAGCACGCCCAGGCCCGCCCACGGCCCGATGGGCAGGTTGTCGACGCCGACCGTCGCCTGGACGGCGAGGCCGGCGGGCATCGGCGCCAGCTGCTGCAGATGGCGCTGCCAGTCCGGATCGTGGACCACCTGGGCGACCACCGGGAAGAGATACAGCAGCCCCAGGACGAGCCCGATGGCCGACGTGGCCTCCCGCACCGCCGTCGCCACGCCGAGGCCGAGCAGGGCGATCAGGCACAGGTAGAGGGCCGAGCCGACGGCCGCGCGCAGGGTCGGGCCGTCGGCCAGGGACAGCGGGGCGTAGCCGTGTGCCTCGGTGAAGCCGCTGCCGGGCAGGAGGAGACCGCCGGCGAGGACGGAGGCCAGGACGGCGGCCGTCCCCGTGACCAGGACGACCGCCGTGAGGACGATCGCCTTGGCGGCGAGGACGGCGATCCGGTTCGGCATCGCCATGAGCGTGGTGGTGATCATGCGGCTGCCGTACTCGCCGCCGACGGCCAGCACCGCGAGGACGGCGACGACCGCCTGGCCGACGGTGACGCCGGTCAGGGCGAGGCGCACGGCGTCCTGGCCGCACCCCGTGTCCGGGCACTTGACCGCCCTGACGGTGCCGCAGCCGACGGCCACGGTGAGCACGAAGGCGAGGAGCAGCAGCCGGCCCGTCCCGCCCGCCGTGCGCAGCTTGGTCCACTCGGCGCGCAGCAGGCGCGACGGGAGGTGCGCGGCGAGCTTCGACGACAGGGGCGTGGGGAGCTTCCGCGGAGGGTGCGCGGTGGGTTTCCGCGTCGGGTTCACGCGTCCCTCCCGCGCAGTCGCGCCGCGGCCAGGGCGAGGGCGAGGGCGGCGTAGCCGCAGAGCACGGCGAGGCCGGTCCACGGCGCCAGCGGGTGGTAGCCGGTCGACGGCTCGTACACGCTGAGCACCTGCGGGTAGTACGGCAGGGTCCGCTGGATCGCGAATCCCGCCGCCGGAGTCAGCCGCAGCAGCCACTCCGAGGCGCCCGGCGGCAGCACGCCGGAGGTGGCGAGCAGGAAGGGCAGCACCAGCGACGCGAGGACGAGGGCGACCGCCGTGGCACCGCGCCGCAGCAGGGTTCCCACGCCGAGCGCGAGCACGGCGGTGGCGGCGCAGAGCAGGCCCGTGCCGACGATGACGCGCGCCTCCGTCGCCGAGCCGACGGGGAGGACGGAGAAGCCCCGGTCGCGCGCGCCGGACTCCCCGAGGGGGAGGACGACCGCGGCCGCCGCCACGCCGACGACGCCCGCGACGCCCCCGGCGACCAGGGCCTTGGCGGCCAGTACCCGGCCCCGCGAGGGAGTCGCCGTCAGGGTCGTGCGCAGCAGGCCGTGCCGGTACTCGCCGGTGACGAACAGCGTGCTCACCGCGATGACGACGACGAGTCCGGCGAAGGTGCCGACGAGGAAGTTCTCGACGGCGTAGCCGACGCCCATGACGGGCCCGCCGACGACCGGCGCGATGTCTCCGGCCCCGGTGACGGTGAACCCGCCGCCGGGGTCCCGGGTGAAGCCGCCCGTGAGGGTGCTCGTGTAGCTGCCGGACGTGCCGGCGCCGCCGCCCACCTGCGTACCGCTCCACGCATCCGCCGGCCCGCCGCCCGCCGACGCACCGCCCGCGGGTCCACCGCCCGCCGACCCACCGCTCTCGGACCAGCCACCCGTGAGCTCGGGGCGTCCGAAGGCGCCGGTGGCCACGGCCGGACTGAAGCCCGCGCCCGTGCCGGTGTCGTGCATCGCCTGAGGCGACGCGGCGAAGAGCCCGGCCCGCACGGTGCGCGGGAGCCCCGGCAGCCGCGTGGCGCCGATCCTCGTGAAGTGCGCGCCGTCGGTGGAGGCGTAACCGGTGAGGGTGTCGCCGGCGCGGACCAGGCGCAGCCAGCGCGGCGACCGCTCCGAGACCTCGCCGGAAGGGCCCGCCACGTCTCGCGTGTAGCCGTACTGCATGCGCACGCCGTGGCCGCCGGTGGCCATGACGGCCGCGTACGGGGAACCCTGGTCGAGGCTCTCCTTCACGATGATCCCGGCCTTCGCCCACGGCTGGACCTCGGCGACCGGCGCGCGGCCGATCCCGGTGTCGGCCAGCCCGGTCAGGGCGCGCAGCGGCACGGTGAGGGTGCCGTCGCCGGTCAGCGTCCGGTGGACGAAGCGGAAGCTGTCGTTGACCGCCTCCCCGCCGGGACCCCTCGGGTACGCGACGGCGCCGGGTCCCGCGGGGGCGGCGGTGCCGAGCAGACCGACCAGGACCGTCAGCAGCAGCGCGCCCGCCGAGCCGAGGACCCAGCCGCGCACCGTGCGGAACTTGGTCCACTCGGCGTGCAGCACGCGGAGGGTGCGGGAGGCCGTCATCGCGTGACCTCCCCGTCCGGCAGCCCCCGGTACTCCACCGCGTCGCGGGTGAGCTCCATGTACGCGTCCTCCAGGCTCGCGCGGTACGCCGACACCTGCGCGAACGGCACCTCGTTCCGGGTGAGCAGGGCCACGGTCTCCTCGTCGGAGAGACCGACGACGTCGAGGCCGTTGGAGCCGTCGGAGCCGTCGGAGCGGACGGTGGCGCCGGCGGCCCGCAGCACCTCGGCCGCGCGCCCGGGCACGGACGTACGCAGCACGACCCGGCCGCCGGACGCCGAGGCGAGCAGCTCGCGTACCCCGGTGTCGGCCACCACCCGCCCGCGCCCGACCACCACGAGGTGGTCCGCGGTGCCTTCGAGCTCGCTCATCAGGTGGCTGGAGACCAGGACGGCACGGCCCTGCCGGGCCAGCGCCACCAGGATCCCGCGCATCCACACGATCCCGTCGGGGTCGAGCCCGTTGAACGGCTCGTCCAGCATGACCACCGGCGGATCACCGAGCAGCGCGGCCGCGATCCCCAGGCGCTGGCGCATGCCGAGGGAGAAGCCGCCCGCCCTGCGGCGTGCCGCCGTACCCAGTCCGGCCTGTTCGATGACCTCGTCCACCCGCCGGGCCGGCAGCCCCTGTGCGTGCGCCAGCCACAGGAGGTGGTTGCGGGCGGTGCGTCCGGGCTGCAGCGCGGAGGCGTCGAGCAGCGCCCCCAGACGCGTGAGCGGACGGAGCAGACTGCGGTACGGCACCCCGCCGACCAGAGCCTTCCCCTCGTCGGGCGCGTCCAGGCCCAGGACGACGCGCATGGTGGTCGACTTTCCCGCGCCGTTCGGGCCGACGAACCCGGTCACCCGTCCCGGGCGCACGGTGAACGTCATCCCGTCCAGGGCCGTCCGCGACCCGAAGCGCTTGCGTACTCCGACGACCTCGATCGTCGCCCTCGTCTCACGGCCGCCGCCCGGGGCGGCCCCACTCTCCTCGTTCATGGGCACCACGCTGGCGCCGCACGGGTTACAGGGGCCGAACGGGCACTGTCATCCCGCTGTTAGGCGCCCCCGCCTAGGCTGGTCACGCGAGTTCGGCGCCGACGGGTCCCGACGTGCGGCGCGGGAAGGGAGCGGGTGGATGCGACGGGGTCGGTCACGACGGCTCACGGGCCGGGAAGCGCGGTCCGGTCCGCGACGCGGCACCGCCCGCACCCGCTTCACCGTCCTGTACGTCGCCCTCTTCCTGCTGTCCGGAGCGGCGGCGCTCACCCTCGCGGCCGTACTGGCCTCCGGGGGATCGAGGGACAGCCGGACCGCGCCCGGGAACGAGCCGGGCGGTGACGGCGGCCGTCCCGTCACGGTGGCGCAGGCCCAGGCGCGGGTCGGGGAGCTGGAGCAGCGGCTGGCCGAGGCGCACGACGACCGGACCCGGCAGATCCTCACCGGCTCCGCGATCGCCCTCGGCGTCATGACCGTGGCGTCGGTCGGCCTCGGGTGGTTCGTCGCGGGGCGGGTGCTGCGTCCGCTGCGCGTGATGACGGCGGCCACCCGCCGGATCACCGCCGACAGCCTGCACGAACGCCTGGCCCTCGCCGGCCCCGCCGACGAGGTGAAGGACCTCGCCGACACCATCGACGACCTCCTCGGCCGCCTGGAGGGCTCCTTCGACGCCCAGCGCCGCTTCGTCGCCAACGCCTCGCACGAACTGCGCACCCCGCTCACCACGATGCGGGCCTCCCTGGACGTGGCCCTCGCCAAGCCGGGCCCGCTACCCGAGGCCACCCTCACCCTGGCCGCCCGGATCCGCGGCGGACTCGACCAGGTGGACCGGCTCCTGGAGGGCTTCCTCGTCCTGGCGCGGGCCCAGCACGGCGAGTTCACCGACTCGGGCCGCCTGTCCCTGGGCGCGCTCACGCGGACCGCCCTGGCCGGCCGGGCCGAGTCCCTCGCGGCCAAGGGCCTGACGGTACGCGACGCCCCGGTCGACGCCTCCGCCGCGACGGAGGTGTGGGGCAGCCGGAGCCTGCTGCGCCGGGTCGCGGACAACGTCATCGACAACGCCATCACCCACAACGAACCCGGGGGCTGGATCTCCGTCGCGGTACGGCCGGAGGAACCCGAAGGGGCGGGGAGCGGCGCGGACGGCGGCCGTGCCGGCGCCACGGTGTCCCTGGTCGTGGAGTCCGGCGGCCCCGTCCTCGACCAGCGGCGGGTCGCGGAGCTCGGGCAGCCCTTCCGCCGCCTCGGCGCCGACCGCACCGGCGGCGGCCGGGGCAGCGGCCTCGGGCTCTCCGTCGTCGCCGCCGTCGTCGAGGCCCACCACGGTACGTGGGACCTGCGCGCCCGTCCCGACGGCGGCCTGCGCGTCACCCTCACCCTGCCCCGCGCGGCCGACGGGCCGGCGGCGTGGGACCCCCGGACGCAGACGGAGGCGGCACGGTGAGGGTCCTGGTGGTCGAGGACGCCCGCGAGCTCGCCGAGGTCGTCGCCGAGGGACTGCGCGACCAGGGCATGGCCGTGGACGTCGCCCACGACGGACTGGAGGCCGCGGCCAAGCTGGACGCCACCGCGTACGAGGTCGTCGTGCTCGACCGGGACCTGCCCGGGATCCACGGCGACACCCTCTGCCGGATGATCACCGAGCGGGACGACCGGGTGATGGTCCTGATGCTGACGGCCGCCGGCTCGCCCGGCGACCGCGTCAGCGGCCTCACCCTGGGCGCCGACGACTACCTCGCCAAGCCCTTCCACTTCCCCGAACTCGTCCTGCGCGTCCGGGCCCTGGCCCGTCGCCGTCCCGGGGCCCGCGCCCTCGTGCTGCGCGCGGCGGACGTCGAACTCGACCCGGTGCGCCGCACCGCCGCCCGGTCCGGACGCCTCCTCGAACTCTCCGGGAAGGAGTTCGCGGTCCTGGAGGCCCTCCTGAGCGCGAGCCCCGCGTTCCTCAGCGCGGAGGACCTCCTCGAACGGGTCTGGGACGAGCACGCCGACCCGTTCACCAACACCGTAACGGTCACCATCAGCCGCCTGCGCCGCAAGCTCGGCGACCCGCCGGTCATCACGACCACGCCCGGCGTCGGCTACCGGATCACGGACCCGGTTACTCCGCCGCGTCCCTGAGCGCGTCCGGCAGCGGCCAGGACCACGTCGGCCGCTCACCCACCGAAGCAGCACGGGCGCCCCCCCCGGAGGAGGGGGCGCCCGGCGGGCGGGTTCAGGACGCGTTCGGGCCGACGTCGGCGGGGGTGAGCGGGCGGCGGACGGGGGCGAGGGCGGAGTACTCGTCGGCGCCGACGTCGCGGGCGGTGCCGCGCGCGTGCCCGTCGGCGTCCTCGGCGAGCGCCAGGGAGCCGAGGGTGGCGGCGTCGACGGCCGGGCTGCCGGCGGTGAGGCGGTGGACCCCGTCGGCGTCCTTGCGGAGCAGGGGGTCGACGCGGCGGAAGCCGGCGGACGGGATGGTGCCGTTCGCGGCCGGGCCCCACAGGATGTTGCCCTGCCAGGTGAAGCCCTCGGCGCTGCCGAGGTCGACCAGGCTGCCGGCGGAGGCGACGAGGACGTTGTCGGCGACGACGACGTCCCGGGGCCCGTAGGTCCGGCTCTCGCCGGAGAGCGTCGCGGCGTTGCCGACGAGCGTGTTGTGCGCGATGACGGCCCGGTCGCAGGCGTCGTTCCCGCGCCGCTCCTCGGTCGTCTCGCCCTCGTGGTGGTCGCGGGTGGTGCCGCTGCCGATGACGATGCCGCGGGAGGTCGTGCCGGAGATGTGGTTGTTCACGACGACGTGGTCGTTGCCGTAGAGGCGGATGCCGTTCGCGCCGCCGAGGACGTGGTTGCCGGCCACGGTCGTGATGTTGCCGTGCCGCAGGACGATGCCGCCCTTGCTGTCGCGGAGGGTGTTGTAGCGGATGGTGTTGCCGGAGGACTTGACCGAGATCGCCTCCGGGTCGCCGTCGCACCGCTCGAAGAGGTTGTACTCCACGAGGGCGTCGGCGACGGACAGGGCGCGGTGGCTGACGCCCAGGCGGATCGCCTCGCCGCCGTTGGCGCCGGTGTACGAGTGGTCGGCGAAGTAGTTGCGGAAGATGTGGGTCCGCTGGGCCATGGTGGTCGTGCCGGGCCCGTCGACGACGAGGAAGATCCCCTGGGAGCTGCGGTGGTGGAAGTAGTTCCGGTCGATCTTGGCGTCGTCGCCGCGCACCGTCAGCCAGTCGAGCCCGGCGCTGTCGGCGAGCTTGAAGTCGTTGCGCGTCAGCCGGATCCGGGAACAGTCGGCGGGGATGGCGAACGTGCCGGTCTGCCGGAACGCGAAACCGCTGATCGTGATGTCGGCGGACGCCGAGAGCACGAATCCGACCGGCCCGTTGAGCACGGCACCCCCGCGGCTCGCCGACACGATCGTGATGGGCGCGGCCGTCGTCCCCCGCTTGCCGGCGATCCGGATGCCGGACGAGGGAACGGTGTACGAACCGTCCGCCAGCACGATGCGGTCACCGGGTACGGCGGCGTCGATCGCGCTCTGCAGCGCGGCGACGCTGCCGACGTTCACGGTCCCGGCCGCCGCGGCCGTCCCCTGCGCCGCCCCGACGACGGGCACGGCCAGAGCGGCGGCCGAGCCCATCAGACTCCCCTTGAGAAACGTACGTCGTCGCATGATCCAAGCCTCCTGAAGTGGTCCCCTCCACCCTGCCCCCGACCCCTGCCGTCCCACTGACGCCTCACTAACGCCCCAGGGCGGCGGTGTCCGTGCCGGGGTCTAGGGTGCTGACACATGAAGATCGAATCCCTGCTCGAAGAGCTGTCCAGTGACGATCCCGTGCGGGCCGGGGCCGCCGCCGAGGAGGTCGTGGCGCGGGGCGAGGAGAGGGTGCCGGACCTGCTGGCCGCGGTCGCCGGGATCAAGTCGACGCCGCCCCTCAGGCCCTACGTGCGCGCCCTCGGGCTCATCGGGCCCGTCGCCTTCGACGCGGTGGTCGCTGCCTGGCGGCGGGAGGAGGTGTCCGGCTGGCTGGCGAACCGCCTCCTCGCGGGGTTCGACGAGCGCTGCGCCGACCGGTACGCCGAGCTCGCCGCCTCCCCGAAGTACGGCGTCTCGGGCGAAGGGTTCGCGGGACTCCTGCGGCTGAGCACCGACTCCGACGCGGGACTGCGGGCACTGGTGACGTGCTACGCGCGCGGCGGCGCCGTCCCGTACAAGGCGGACGACTACGCCCGCGCCCTGCACGACACCTTCCGGCCCCGGCTGCGCGCCCTGCGCCGCGACCCCGCCACGCCGCCGCACCTCCGGCGCGGCGCCATGGCGGCCCTCGTCGCGGGCGGCGGAGCCGAAGCGCTCGACGACCGCGACCGCGCCACCATCGAGCGGCTGATCCGGGTGAAGATCCCGCACGAGACCCCGGCCGTCCCCGACAACGGGCTGAGCGGCTGGTGGATGGCCGTACCGGCGGACTCCTACGAAGGACTCTTCGACGCCCTCGACCTGCACGACCGCCGCCCCGTCACCTGCGCCGCGGGCATCGCGGCCGCCGAGGGACGGCAGGTACGGGTGCCCGGGCAGGGGGACGGCGACCGCGAGCGCTCCGTGGGCCGGGTCTTCGTCACCCCGGAGCTCGACGGCTGGCGGCTGGTCTTCGGCGACTACGCCCTCCTCGTCGGCGACGACTGGTACGACATCTCCGACACGCTGGAGCGGCTCAGCACGCACTGCGGACAGGCCCAGTTCTTCTTCCTGGACGACGCCGGCGGCTCCGACGTGTGGATGGTCGCCGAGAACGGCCGGGTGATCCGCCAGTTCGTCGCCGAGAGCGACCCCGAATGGGAGGGCGACCCGCTGCCCTGGGAGACCCTCGCGACCGACGAGCCCGACTACGACCCGGAGTACGACGACGCCCCGCCCAACGCCGGTACCCTGGGCGCCCGTTCCGCCTGCGCCCACCTCTCCGTCGACCCGAACGGGGTCGGACCGGACACCCGGGTGAGCGGCCACGGCTGGCTGGCCCTCACCGCGCCCGGCGTCGGACACGGCGCCTTCCCGGGACGACTGCCCCTCTGACCCCGAGGCGCGTCCGGCCCCGACGGCCCCCGGACCGGGACACGCCTCGGGTTCAGGGGCCGTCGCCCAGGTCCGGCTCGTACGCCAGCTCGCGGACGTCCGGCTCCGGGTGGCGGCGCAGGGCGAGCACGGCCGCCCGGCACGGCTCCGGCCAGCCCTGCCGGGACCCGAGGGCGGTCGCGAGGGCCGCGGCGAGGAGACCCCGCACGAGGTCGCCGCTGTCGCCGAGGGTCCGTACGGCGGCGAGGACGGCGCTCGGGTCGTCGAGGCGGGCGCGGTACCGATGGGCCTCGTCGAGGTTCTCGGCGGCGGCCGCCGCCAGAACCGGCCGGCCGGCGACGGCGCCCACCAACTCGTCCAGGGACGACGCTAGTTCGACCTCGGTCGAGGCCATGTCGACCGCGTGGACGAGGAGTCCGACACGGGTGGCCGTCGCCAGCGGCTCGTCCGCGAGGCGCCGGGCGAGCGCCGCGCAGTCCCGGGGTTCCTGCCGCGGCGACGACAGCAGGGAGCGCAGCCTGCGCAGCGCCGGCAGGTCGCCGCCCCGCCCGCCGCCCTCCGGCTCACCGGCCGCGACGCGCACCAGCAGGCGGTCCACCGTCTCGCCCAGCAGGCTGCCCGGCGCCACACCGCCGAGGGGGTGCGGGAGCCCGGAGGCGGACAGCTCGTTGAGCGCGGAGCCCACCGACCAGAGCCCGCCCGGCCTCGTCACGTCGGTGTAGACCGTCACGAGCGCGTCGCCCGCCTCCGGCGCGTGACGGGCCCAGTGGGCGAGGCCGGACAGCGCGCGGTCCGCCGTCCGCTCGTCGTCGGCGAACGCCAGCCGGGCGACCAGCGCGCCGAACCGCCGCCGGTGGGCGCGCGCCGGCTCCGCCGGCCCCACGCCCAGGACGGCGAGCCGCGCCGGTTCCGGCCCCTCGGCCACCGCCGCCTCAAGGAGGGCCCACATCTCCTCGGCGGGCAGCAGCGCCGTGGCGAGGCCCACGACGGTGGCGTGCACGTCGGGATGGACCCCCGGCGTCCGGCCCACCCGGGACAGCAGCGCGATGGCGGCGGCCGGGGGGAGGTGCCGGACGGCGAGCCGCGCGGCGGCCTTCCGGACGGTGACCTTCACCCCCGCCTCACGGGTCAGGACGGTCCGGAGCAGGGCCGCGACCTCGGAAGGGCGGGCGTGGAGGGCGGCGCGGCCGGCGGCCGACCAGGCCGCGACGGCCCGGTCGTCGCCCGCGAGGTCGAGCAGGAGGGGGAGGGCCGACGCCGGATCGTCGGTGTGCGCGGCGGCGTCGAGTGCGGCCGCCGCGAGCGTGGGCTCCACGGGAGAGCCGTCCGTCGGCGGCGAGGCGTACCGCCGGAGCAGCGCCCGGCCGTGGACGGGGACCGGCGCCACCGCGCGGAGCAGCGCGGCCCGCTCGTCGACACCCCGGTCGGGGTCCGCGACGGCGGCCGCCGCCAGCCGGACGGCGGCCTCCTGCTGCCGGGGCAGCCACCGGTCGGCGTGCCGGAACGGCGGCAGCGCCCGTGCCGTCCCCGCCACCGGGAACCGGCCGCCGGGGTGCGGGGACGGCGACAGGGCCGGGTCCAGGAGGTCCGTGCGCTCCGCGGCGACGACGGCGAGCACCGGGGGCAGGAAGACCGCCGAGGGCTCCCGGTCCAGGAGCCCGGCGACACGGAGGCCTCGGGCCGCGGGATCGGCGAGCCAGGCGGCGGCGACCTCACCGAAGCTTCCCTCCGGGCAGACGGCCAGCGCCTTCTCCAGACGGTCCTGCAGCTCGGGGACGCCGTACGCGCGGCGTCCGCAGGACGCGACCAGGGCGAGCAGCGGCGCGACGTCGCCACGGGCGGCGCTCCGGTCCAGCCACGGGCCGAGCGCGCCGGCCACCGCACGCACCCCGTCCGCGCGCAACGCCCCTTCGAGCGAGCCGAGTTCGACCGTCCCGGTGTGCGTCGTCAGGGCCTCCAGGAGGCGCGCGGCGAGCGCCACCGGCGCGGTGGGAGTCGCGCCGCAGAGCAGCGTCACGGCCAGCTTGCGGATCGTGTCGCGGGTCATGGAGGAGCAGTCCCGGGCCCGCAGGGCGTCCCGGCAGAGCCGCTCCAGCGAGCCGGTGCCGTCGGTGTCGCGCGCGACCGCGGCGAGCAGCAGCGGGGCGGGGACCAGGGCGAAGGAGTCGAGGACGTCCTGGCGGACGGGGTCGCGCTCGTTGGCGAGACGGCCGGCGGCGTGGTCGAGGACCGCGGCGACCTGCTCCGGGTCACGGCTCAGGGCGGCGTTGAGGATCAGCCGGGACCAGGCCGTACAGCGGTCGTCGGCGTCCCCGGCGGCGAGGGCGGCCCGCAGCCGGGGGCGCGCCTCGGCCGGCGGGAACAGGACGAGCAGGTCCTGGACGTCCCCCGCCGGGCCGTCCTCGGCCTCGACCGCGTCGACGGCGGCACGTGCCCGGGCGTGCCGCTCGGCCGCCGGCAGCAGGCCGAGCACGCCCGTGTGGGCCCGGACGTTCCGGCGCGGCGGAGCCACGGCCACGACCGCGTCCAGGAACGCGCCCCGGCGTGCCGGCGGCAGCGACCGCAGCAGGGTGAGGAAGGCGCGGCGGTGGAACCACAGCGCCCCGAGGGCGGGCAGCGACGGCGGGTCCGCGGCCACCAGCCGGCGCATGACCGCCGGACCGGGCGTCCGCTCCCAGCGCCCCGCCGCCCGGTCCGGGTCGGTGAACCACCGCACCACGCGCTCGGGGTCCACCGCGACGAGTTCGGCCAGCCGGTCGTGGACCGGACCCGGGAGGTCGCCGGGGCCGTACGCCTCCAGGAGTTCCAGTACGCGCTCCGGCGCCGCGGGCAGCGCGGTGGCGATCCCGGTCGCGTACCGCTTCCACCACGCGGCGCGCGACCAGCGGGTGAGCGGGGCGAGTTCGCGTGCGGCGTGGTCGAGCACCGCGATCGGGTGCCGCCGGGCCAGCGTGCTCCAGTCCTCGTACTCCAGGACGCCCGCGACCTCGGGCAGCAGCCGCGCGGCGAACTCCGTGGAACACCCCGGCAGCAGCAGCGCCGCGTCCCGGTCGCCGTACTCGGCGCGCACCCGCGGCACGAGCCGCTCGGCGAGCGAGGCCCTCCGTCCGTCGCGCAGCAGCCGGGCGAGATCGGCGCGGACGACGGCGGGGGCGTCGGCGTAGGCGTCCTCGACGGCGCGGTCGAAGGAGTCGTCGGCCGCGGCGAGGGGCAGGCGGTGGGCCCGGCGGAGCGCGTACCGGCGGACCACGGGATCGAGGTCGCCGAGCCGGGCGAGCAGGTGCGCGGTGTCCCCGGCGGCGAGCGCCGCCAGCGCTCCCAGGCGCCGCTCGTACGCGCCGAGCGCGTCCAGTTCGGCGAGCAGCGGGCGCAGGTCGCCCCGGGCGGCCAGTCGGTGCGCGGTGACGGCGGTGAACCGGAGCCGGGCGGCGTGGGGCAGGGGTTCGAGAGCGGCGAGCAGATCGCCGGCGGTGGAGATCATCGCCGGCATTGTGCCCGACGGCGTCGGCCCGGGCCCAGCGAATATCGCGCCCCGGCGGAGGGCGGAGAGCGCGACGGGCGAACCGATCACGTCGATGTCGGATTCCTGCCGGACAGTGGCGGCCGGTCCTGCTTGGCTGACCTCCATGACCAGCAACGCACCGCACGGATCCGCGCTCTTCCGCTCCCTCCACACCGCCGCCCGCCCGCTCGCGCTCGCCAACGCCTGGGACGCGGCCAGCGCCCGGATCGTCGAAGCCGCGGGCGCTCCCGCGATCGCCACGACCAGCGCCGGGGTCGCCTGGTCGCTGGGAGCCCCCGACGGGGACCGGGTCTCCCGGGACCTCGCGCTGGACGCGGTCGCCCGGATCGCGGCGGCGGTCGCCGTGCCGGTGAGCGCCGACATCGAGGGAGGCCACGGCCGGAGCCCCGAAGAGGTCGGGGACACCGTCACCCGCGTCCTGGAAGCAGGTGCCGTGGGCGTCAACATCGAGGACGGCACCCGTCCGCCGGGCACCCTCGCCGCCCGGATCGAGGCCGCGCGCGCCGCCGCGGGCCGGGCGGGCGCCGACCTCTTCGTCAACGCCCGGGTCGACACCTACCTGCTGGGCCTGGGCGACCCCGTGACCCGGCTGCGGGAGACGCTGGCCCGGGCCCGGTCGTACGTCGACGCCGGAGCGGACGGCATCTTCGTCCCCGGCGTCACCGACCCCGACCTCATCAGGTCCCTCGCCGAGGCCCTGACGGTCCCCCTCAACGTCATGGCGGGCCCCGGCGCACCCTCGGTGCCGGAGCTGGCCGCGCTGGGCGTGGCCCGCGTCAGCCTCGGCTCGGGCATCGCCCAGTCCGCCTACGCGGCGGCCCGGGACGCGGCGCGCGAGCTGTACGGCGAGGGCGTGTACGCGCCTTCGCTGCGGCGGGCCTTGGACTACACGGAGATCAACGACCTTTTCGACAGGGCGGGTTGACGGCGCCGCCGGCGTCGGAGCGCGACGAGGGGGCCCATGCGGGGGACCCGTGGGGGCGGAGGAACCGACGCGAGGACCGTTATGCTGCCTCGACCCCGTGGCCAGGAAGGAACCCCGCATGAGCAGCGCCGTCCCACCGTTCCCCGCTCGGATCGAGCTGTCGGGAGAAGGGCTCGTCCTGCGCGACTGGACGGAGGCGGACGTGTCCGCGATGCCGGACCTCTTCGAGGACCCCGACGTCGCGTACTGGACGCCGATCGTCTCCCCCTTCGACGGGCAGGCCGCCTCCGCGCGCGTGGAGACGGCCCGGAAGCTGCGGTCGGAGGGCAGGACGATCCTGCTCGCGATCACCGTCGACGGCGGCGCGCCGCTCGGCGAGGTGATGCTGCGGCGCCTCCCGGACGGTGCGGAGCTCGGTTACGCCGTCGGCCCCGCCCATCGCGGCCAGGGCCTCGCGGGACGCGCGGTGCGGATCATGACCGCGTACGCCTTCGAGCAGCTCGGCCTGGAGCGGGTCGTCCTGGAGCTGGAGGCCGAGAACGCCGCCAGCGTCGCCGTGGCCACCAGGACGGGCTTCACCCTCCTCGACGTCCCGCTGATCGAGGGCGAGGAGAAGGGCCGCCCCTTCGTCCTCCAGACCTGGGGCCTGTCCCGGGACCCCGAGGCCTCCTGAGGGCCCGGGGGATGGCCCTCCCTCCCGACGAGGCCGTGCTCGACGCGCTGGACGCGTACCTGGAGGCGCGCTGGGACGGCGTCGTCGAGCAGGCTCCGGCGGTGCCCGGGCACCGGGCGGGGGAGGGGGCGCTCGCCGGGTGGGTACGCGGACGGCTCCGGGCCCTGCCGTCCGGCCCGACCGGGGACTCCGCGCTCCACGCGGGCACGCTGCTGCGGGAGTTCCGGAGCCGGCGCTCCGCCTGGAACGCCGCCGCGCTGCGGCTGCTCGACGACACCTACACCTTCGTCGCGACGGGCCCGCGGCACCACGACGACTGGGCGCACGACGTGCGGGCCGTGATGCACCGGTCGGTACGCGACCCACGCGGCTGGATCCGGCTGGACGGCGACCGCGCCGGCGACGTCCGCCACACCCTCCCCGCGTACCCCTTCGACCCTCCGCCCGCGTCCGGCTTCCCCGCCCGCCTCCGCCCGGTGGACGCGGACGCGGCGGTCGGCGCGCTCGCCGTCATGGCCGAGGAATGGCAGGGGGAGCACGCCCCGGTCCGCACCCGCCCCGACCGCGACGCCCTCCTGGCGGACGCCCGCACCCTGCTCGACCGGTACGGTCCCGACGCCCGGTACTGGACCAACGCGACCGCCGACGGGGGCTCCGACTTCGTCGCGGCGGGCCTCGCGGGCACCCGGTCCCACCCCTTCGTCACCGGTGCGTACGTCGGCGGCCTGGACCTCCTCGACGACCTGGGTCTGATCGCGGTGAGCGCCGACGAGGTGGGCGTCTTCTGGTCCGTCGGCGCGTACTGACGACGCACGCCTGCCCTCCTCGTTCGGCGAAAACGCGTCGACAGCGGCCACACGCATCGGAAATGCTGCGCCCGATGACCAGAACCGATGACACACCGCCCGCGTGGGACGAGCGCACCCAGCTCACCACGTTCCTCGACTACGCGCGGGACACCGCCGTCGCCAAGTGCGAGGGAGTCTCCGAGGAGAACGCCCGCAAGGCGCTCCTCCCGCACTCGCCGCTCATGACCGTGAGCGGGCTGATCAACCACCTGCGCTGGGTCGAGTACTACTGGTTCCAGGTGGTCTTCCTGGGCGAGGAGGACGAGGGCCCCTGGACCGAGGAGGACCCCGACCGCGAGATGCGCGTCGCGGTCGACTTCCCGCTCCCCCGACTGCTCGACGAGTACGCCGCGCACAGCGCCCGCTACCGCGAACTGGCCGCCGCGCACGCCCTGGACACCAAGGCCGCCCGGCCCGTCCGCGACGGCCTCCACGTCGACCTGCGCTGGATCCTCCTCCACCTCACCGAGGAGACGGCCCGCCACAACGGCCACCTGGACATCCTGCGGGAGATGCTCGACGGCACCACCGGCTGCTGATCCCCGCCGGTCCGGCGCCCTGCCGTGCGGCTACGCCGCCGCCGGGGGCCGGTCCGGGAGCCGGACCGTGACCACGAGGCCGCCGGCCGGGCGGGCCACGAGGTCCAGGGTGCCGCCGTGTGCCCGGACGACGCTCCGCACCAGCGCCAGGCCGAGCCCGACACCGGCGTGTTCGTCGGTACGGACGCGGTCCGTGCCGCGCCGGAAGGGCTCGGTCAGGGTCGGCACGAGCTCCGCAGGGAGCACGGGCCCCGTGTTCTCGACCCGGACGAGGCCCGTGCCGTCCCGCGCCTCCGTGTGGACGGTCACCGTGCCGCCGACGGGCAGGTTGTGGACGATGGCGTTCTGGACGAGGTTCGTCATCATCCGCAGCAGGAGCTCCGGCGAGCCGCCGCCCCGCGTCGCGCCGCCGGTGACGTCGAGCGTGATCCCGCGCTGTTCGGCGAGCGGCAGCAGCGTCTCGGCGGCCTCCTCCGCGACGAGCGAGAGGTCGACGGGCACGCGGGCGAAGCCCCCGCGGTCGCTGCGGCTCAGCAGCAGAAGGGCCTCCGTGAGGTCGATCGCCCGCCGGTTGACGACCCCGAGGCGTTCGATCAGCTCGTCGCGGTCCCGCGTGGGGTCCTCGCGGGCGACGTCGAGGAGCGCCTGCGAGACGGCGAGCGGCGTGCGCAGCTCGTGCGAGGCGTTCGCCGCGAACCGCCGCTGCTCGTCGACGTGCGACTCAAGGCGCCCGAGCATCGTGTCGAAGGCGTCGGCGAGCTCCCGGAACTCGTCCTGGCGCCCTTCCATCCGGATCCGGTGCGAGAGCGATCCGCCGCCCGCCGCCCGCGTCGCGGCCGTGATCCGGTCGAGCGGCGCGAGCATCCGGCCGGCCAGGAACCAGCCCCCGACGACCCCGAACACCAGCAGGAACCCCAGCGCCACGGCCGCCGCGGGGAAGAAGGTCCGCACCAGGAGGTAGCGGTTGGGCGAGACCCCGAGCAGCCCCTGGTCCTTGTCGGGTACGTACCGCAGCAGGTACACCCACACCACGGCCAGCAGCAGCGCCCCGGCGACGGCGAGGAACCCGGCGTAGCTGAGCGTCAGCCTGAGCCGGACGCTGAGCCCCGGACGCCTAGCCACGCGGGCCACCGCCCCCGGCGGGAGCGCCGGCCCCTCCGGGTGTCCCGGCGCCGGTGTCGATGCGGTAGCCGACGCCCGGCACCGTGGCGATGACCCACGGCTCGCCGAGCCGCTTGCGCAGCGCCGAGACCGTGATGCGCACGGCGTTGGTGAACGGGTCGGCGTGCTCGTCCCAGGCACGGGCCAGCAGCTCCTCGGCGCTGACGACCCCGCCCTCGGCGGCGACGAGGACCTCCAGGACCGCGAACTGCTTGCGGGTGAGCGCCACGTACCGTCCGTCGCGGAAGACCTCCCGGCGGAACGGATCCACCCGCAGCCCGCCGAGCTCACGGACCGGCGGCCGGGCATGCCCCCGCCTGCGGTCGAGCGCGCGCAGCCGCATCACGAGCTCCCGCAGCTCGAACGGCTTGGTGAGGTAGTCGTCGGCCCCGAGGGCGAAGCCGGACTCCTTGTCGTCGATCCGGTCCGCGGCCGTCAGCATCAGGATCGGGATCCCGCTGCCGGACGCCACGATGTGGCGCGCGACCTCGTCGCCGGACGGCCCCGGGATGTCGCGGTCGAGGACCGCGAGGTCGTAGGAGTGGAGCCGGAGCAGCTCCAGGGCGGTGTCCCCGTCGCCCGCGACGTCGGCGGCGATCGCCTCCAGACGGAGCCCGTCGCGGACGGCCTCGGCGAGATACGGCTCGTCCTCCACGATCAGTACGCGCATGCCCGAAGCCTAGGCAACCCGGCCGGTCCCGGCCGCGACCGAGGCCGCGCCCACGGGCGCGCCCGCCCCCGGCCCCGGCCCCGTGCGCGTACGCCACCAGCGGCGGGACGCCAGTCCGGCCAGGACGGCGCCGGTGGCGTTGAGGAGGACGTCGTCCACGGACGTCACCCGGTCGAGGCGCAGGACGTACTGGGCGGTCTCCACCAGCACCGAGCAGCCCGCGCCCAGCGCCAGGACCCGCGGCAGGGTCGCCACGGCGGCGGACCGGACCGGCGCGAAGAACCCGAGCGAGGCGAAGACCAGCAGGTTCCCGACGATCCCGAGCGATCCCATCACGGCCAGGTCCCGCAGCGGCACCAGGCTCACCCGGGGCGGTACGACCCCGGCCCCGCCGCCCGGGATCAGCGTCATCCACAGGAACGGCAGCGTCCCGTGCACCATGCCCACCTCGGCCAGCGACAGCCGCCACGCGGACGCGACCCCCGCCGCCCGCCGGCGCCGCGCGAGCCCCCACGCCACGAGGACCGTCGCCGGCAGGGTGACCAGCGTCATCAGCACGACCCCGTTGAACGTCCCGAAGCACCGCTGCCACTGCCCGGACAGGCACATCGGCGCGCTCATCAGGAGCGGCCCCCGTACGACGAACAGGCCGCCCGCCACCAGCACGGCGGCGAGGGCGGCGAGGCAGAGGCGGACGATCCGGCGCGTGTCGCTGTACATGACGCCCATCGAACAGGGAGGGCGGTTGCGGCGGCGTATGCGGTTTTCGATACGCGCACGATACGGAGGCGGACCCCGGGGCCCGCCGGACGTGCGCCCCGCCGTGCCCGGCCGGAGCGAGCCGTGCTTCGGCGTGCGCCTCCCCGGGGGCCCGCCGGTCCTGGAAGGCTGACGCCGTCCGAAGGTCACCACCAGGGAGGGGAAGGCGTGGCGACGACGCAGTCCAGGTGCGGAGCGCTGACGGAGAAGAACACCAGGTGCCGGCGGCTGGCCATGATCGGGGCCTCCCGCTGCGACCGGCACCGCGGCGACTGGTCCCCCTACACGATCGAGCGGCGCAAGGAGGCCGAGCGCGAGGCGAAGCGCAAGGCGACGGCGAAACGCGGCGCCTGACGAGGGGGCGGGTCACCCCCGGGGGGTGGCCTGCAGCCAGGTGATGCGCGTGAACGTCACCGACTCGGGGTCCCCGGCGAACCACTCGACGAGCACGGGCCGGCCGGGGACGTCGAGGTCGAAGACGTCGCCCCACTCGTCGATGGGGCCGGCCCCGGGCGGCACGGTACCGCGCTCGTGCGCGGCGGTGACGGCCGTGAGGGTCCGTACGGTCGCGGAGAAGGTCTCGGGTGCCTCGGCGGACATGGCGGCGAGCACGGCGGCCGCCTGCTCGCTCAGACCGTGGTTCACCAGGCCCCGCTCAGCGAGGCGAGGACGTCGTCCAGGGGCCGGACCCGCACCCGGCTCCCTTCGCCGACCCGCAGCGCCCCCGCCTGGGCGCGGTCCGCGTCGCTGCGCCGCGTGTCGGCGACGGCCCGCAGATGCCACCGCTCCATCACGGCCAGCTGCGCCTCCCCGGCCTCTGCGGCCAGCAGCTCCTCCAGGAACGGTCCCTTGCGCCCCGGCGCCAGCGCCGCCGCGATCGCGTTGGCGGTACGGGGAAGACCCGGCTCGGCGGACCCCTCGGCCCCACCGGGCCCGCCGCCACGGGACAGGGTGCCCATCGCGGACCCTCCTTCCGTTCGGACGCCGCCGTCTGACGGGGCGTCGACTCCCTGCCTCCACGGTAGGGCAGCGGCCCGCGACCGAGGGAGCGCGCGCGGGCGCGTCGGGAGCGCGGTCGGCGGGGCGCGGGCTGCCAGAATGGCCTCGCCCGGTGTGGAACGGCTGTCGAACCCGTGACTGAGGTGGATTTCTGATGCGCAGTGTGACCTATTCGATGGGCGTCTCGCTCGACGGCTACATCCAGGACGCGGACGGCGACATCAACTGGGGGGAACCGGACGAGGAGGTCTTCCGCTTCGCCATCGAGGAGACCCGGAGGGTCGGCGTCCACCTGCTCGGCCGGCGGCTGTACGAGACGATGCTGTACTGGGAGGGCATGGAGCAGGACCCGACGCTCGACCCCCCGACGCGCGAGTGGGTCGAACTGTGGAACCCGCTGCCCAAGGTGGTCTTCTCCCGGACGCTGACCGAGGTGCGGGGCCGGGCCCGGCTCGCCGGCGGCAGCCTGGCGGAGGAGATCGCACGGCTGCGGGCGGAGCCGGGGGAGGGCGAGATCGCCCTCGGCGGCGCGGCCCTCGCCGCCGAGGCCGCCGCCGCGGACCTGATCGACGAGTACCGGATCAGGGTCTCGCCGGTGCTGCTCGGCGACGGCACCCCCTTCTTCGCCCAGGACGGACGCAGGGTGAAGCTCGAACTCGTCGAGTCCCGCACCTTCCGCTCCTCACAGGTCGTCTACCTCCGCTACCGCGTGGCGCGCTGACGGCGCGGGCGACCGGCCCCGGATACGGGAGGAGCGAGGAGGACGAAGGAGGACGAAGAAGGGTGGCGCACGTGATGCAGGCCGTCCTGGAGGTCTCCGTGCCCGAGGGTTTCGCCCTGTGGCCGGTCGCGGAGGCCGACGCGTCCGGATTCCTCGCGCTGGGCGGCGGGCTCTCCCCGGCGCAGGTCGGGACGGCCGTCGCGGCGCTCGCCGCCTGCAACCGGCCGGCCGACGAAGGCGATGAGGGCGACGACCGGCCGCCGCACGCCGCCGTCGGAACCTTCCTGCGGGGGCTGCTGTCGTACGACGAGGTCTTCGCCGCCGGAGGCCTGCGGGTCATCGACCCCGACACCGGCGCCGGCTTCGCTCCCGGCTGCTGCGACGGGCTGGAGGACTGGCGGGACTGGTACCGGCTCGTCGACGGGGACGGGTCGCTCGGTTTCGGGCACGAACCGGTGGCGCCGCTGGCGGAGCGGTACGGCGACACCCTCCGGCTCACCGTCGACGCCGAGCGGGACGACAGCCCGGTGATCGAGCTGCCCGCCCACGCGCTGCGCGGCATGCTCGCGGGAGTGGAGAGGGACCTGACCGCGTTCCTCGGCCTGGCGGTCGCGTGGGCCGCCGTCCACGCCCCGGGTCAGGACCGCGCCGTCGTCGCCGCCCTCGCCCGCGCCCTCGACGTTCCGCCGCCGCCCGGGCGGACCTGACGGCCCGTCCGGGCGGCACGTCCGCCTGTCGGACGCCTGTGCGATCATGCGAACCGAGCCATCGACCACGGGGCGAGCGGGAACGGGAGTGCGTGTGAGCAGGGCCGGGGGGCAGGACGGGTCGTCCGTGTCGGACGAGGAGTGGGAGCGGTTCCTCCGGGACGCGGAGGCGGGAGCGGGCAGCGCGCCCGTCGAGCCTTCGGCACGGGCCCGCGAGACCGAGCGGCGGCTGCGGGACGGCGCCGGGCGGCCCGAGGGGTGGCGCACCTACACGCCCGCCTCGCCCCGGCCCCGGCCCCGGCGCAGGACCGGCTGGTACGCGACCGGGCTGGTCGCGGCCGTCGCGCTGCTGGCCGTCGCGCTCTTCCCGCAGCGGATCGCGGGCTGGTTCGGCGGCGACTTCGGGCAGGACGCTCCGCCCCTCGCCGCCGAGACCGGGCGGCCGCAGGAGGCGCCGGGGGCCGAGCCGGCCCGGAGGGCGACGCAGGCCGAGCCCTTCCGGGGTTCGCCCGCCGCCCGGTGGGCCGACGGTGCGGCCGGGATCACGGTGCCGGCCGCGAAGGCGACCGGCTGGATGGACGCGGCCCAGGTCGCCCAGGCCCTCGGACGGAGCCGGGACTTCCTGGTGGCCGCCGGGCTCGACCCCCGCGTCCTGGGCGGCGCGCGGCCCACCCAGGCGATCACCCTGCTCAACCCGCACCAGAAGGACGTCAAGGAGTACCTCCGTACCGCCCTGTCCGCCGGGACGCCGACGCCCGACACCGATCCGCTCCTCCTCTTCAGCCGCTTCCGGCCGGATCAGGCCCGGCTGGTCGGCGACGTCGTCAAGACGCGGGGCCGGCTCACGTACCGCGAGGGGAAGCACGGCGCGGTGGAGGTGACGGCGGACGTCACCTTCGTCTACCCGGTCACCCCGGCCACCGCCGACGGCGACGGCGAGGTCATCCGCACGATCGCGCGGCGCCAGATCGTCATGAGCTGGGACGACCCCGACAAGGTCGTCACCGAACCGGGCACGATGAGTCTCGTCTCCTACGCGCTCGACATGACCAACGGCGGCTGCGACGCCCCCACGGGCTACTTCGTGCCGCCCTTCGGCAGGGCCGCCGACGACGACGCGGGGTCCACCGACGCGTCCCGGCAGGTCGACCCGTACGACCGCACCGCTCCGCTCGACCCGAACGGCGGGACGGGCACGGCGGGCGACGGGTGCGCCACCGCCACCCGTTCCTGAGTGCGCCCCACGGCGTCCCAACATGAGGATTTCCGGAGACAATTCACCTCTGTGACCAGGGTGTTGACTTCCTACTGAGCGGTACCGATGATCGCGGCCATGGCAGCTACCACGGACCCGCTCCCGACGTTCCCGCCCGGCTTCCTCTGGGGTGTCTCCACCTCCGCCCACCAGATCGAGGGCGACGTCGCCGGACGCCGCCCCTCGGTGTGGGACGCCTTCAGCGCCGAACCCGGGCGGATCCGGGACGGCTCCACCGCGGACACCGCCTGCGACCACGTGGCCCGCTACCGCGAGGACGTCGGCCTCATCCGCGACTTGGGCGTGGACGCGTACCGCTTCTCCGTCTCCTGGCCGCGCGTCCTCGCCCCCGGCGGGCTGGACTTCTACGACCGGCTCGTCGACGAGCTGTGCGCGCAGGGCGTCCGGCCGGTGCCCACCCTCTTCCACTGGGACCTGCCGCTGGAGGTCGAGGAGGCCGGCGGCTGGCTGGAACGGGACACCGCCCACCGCTTCGCCGCGTACACCGCGACCGTCGCCGAACGGCTCGGCGACCGCGTCCGCACGTGGATCACCCTCAACGAGCCCGCCGAGCACACCCTCCTCGGCCATGCGCTCGGCGCCCACGCGCCCGGCAGGAAGCTGCTGTTCGACGCGCTGCCCGTCGCCCACCACCAGCTCCTCGGCCACGGCCTCGCGGCCGGCGCGCTGCGGGCCGCCGGTGCCACGGACATCGGGATCGCCAACTCGCACGGACCGACCTGGCCCGCCTCCGACGGCCCGGCCGACACCGAGGCCGCCGACCTGTACGACCTCCTCCTCAACCGGCTCTTCGCCGACCCGCTGCTGCTCGGCCGCTACCCCGACGGCTTCGGCGAACTCATGCCGGGCGCAGACGTGGACGCCGACCTCAAGACGATCTCCGAGTCCACGCTCGACTGGTACGGCATCAACTTCTACCAGCCGACGAAGGCGGGCGCGCCCGCCGCTGAGGACGTCGAGTTCTCCGGACTCACCCTGCCCGCCGGACTCCCCTTCTCCGTACGGCCGATCGAGGGCTACCCGCTCACCGACTTCGGCTGGCCGGTCGTCCCCGACGCCTTCACCGAACTCCTCCTCTCCTTCCGCGCACGGTACGGCGACCGCCTTCCCCCGCTGATGATCACCGAGAACGGCTGCGCCTACGAAGGCCTCGACGACCAGGCCCGCATCGCCTACCTCGACGGGCACCTGCGGGCCCTGCACCGGGCCGTCGAGGCGGGCGTCGACGTCCGCGGCTACTTCCACTGGTCGCTCATGGACAACTTCGAATGGGCCGAGGGCTATACGAAGCGGTTCGGCCTCGTCCACGTCGACTACGCCACCGGGGAGCGCACCCCGAAGGCCTCGTACACCTGGCTGCGCGACGCGCTGAGAGCGCAGCGGGGATGACGGCGCTCGCCCTGGAGGAGCCCGCGGAGCGGGTCGGACGCGGGTGGACGGCCGCGCTGTCGCTGGCCAACGGCGCGATCTGGGTCGGCTGGTACGGGCCTCTGCAGATCCTGCTCGCCCAGCAGGCCGAGCGGTTCGCGCCCGGCACCGGACTCTCCAAGGAATCGCTGCTCGCCTGGGTGACCGGTGTCGGAGCGGTGGTGTCGCTGGCCGCGAACCCGCTCTTCGGCGCGCTGTCGGACCGGACCGTGTCGCGGTACGGGCGGCGTACGCCGTGGATCGTGGCCGGCACGGTGGGCGGCGTGCCGGCCCTGCTGCTCCTCGGCTCGGCGGACGCCGTCGGGACGCTGTTCCTCGGCTGGTGCCTGGTGCAGTTGACGCTGAACGCGGCCTTCGCCGCGGTCACCGCCGCCGTCCCCGACCGGGTGCCGCGTGCCCAGCGGGGCGCGGTGGGCGGCTGGCTCGGCGCCGCGCAGCTCCTCGGTGTCGTCGCCGGCACCGGCCTCGCGGCGGCGGCCGGGGGAGTGGGCGCGGGGTACGCGGCCTGCGCGGTGTTCACCCTCGTCGGCGTCGCCCCGTACGTGCTGCGCCACCCGGACCTGAGGCTCGCCCCGGCCGACCGGCCCGCCTGGTCCTGGCGGGGCTTCCTTGCCGGTTTCCGGCTGAGCCCCCGCGCCCACCCCGACTTGGCGTGGGCCTGGCTGACCCGCTTCCTGGTCAACCTGGGCAACGCGCTCGTCCTCCTCTACCTCTTCTACTACCTGCGCGACCGGCTCCACCACCCGGACCCGGAGACCGGCGTCCTCGTCCTGACGGCCGTCAACGGCGTGACCCTCCTCGCCACCGTCGTCGTCGGCGGCGTCTGGTCGGACCGCGTGGGCCGGCGCAAACCGTTCGTCCTGTGGTCCGGAGTCCTGATGGCGGTGGCGACCGGCCTCCTCGCGGGCTGGCAGACCTGGCCCGGCGCCCTCGTCGCCGCGGCCCTCCTGGGCGTCGGCTTCGGGATCTTCACCTCCGTCGACTTCGCCCTGATGACGGACGTCCTCCCGACGGCCGCCGACCGCGGCAAGGACCTCGGCGTCATCAACATCGCCAACTCCCTCCCCCAGGTCGCCGCCCCGGCCCTGGCCGCCCCGCTCGTCAACCACCTCGGCGGCTACCGCACCCTGTACGCCGCGGCGGCGGCCGTCGGCCTGCTGGGCGCGCTGCTGGTGCGGCGCATCAGGGCGGTGGACTGACGGAGCCCGCCCGGTCCGACCGTTCCCGGTCCGCGCTCAGCGGTGTTCGGGGTTCTCGAAGTCGAACCGGCAGCCGGCGTCCCATTCGGAGCGCTGGTTTCCGTGGGCGGGGATGCCGCCGGCGTCCTTGAGCATCCTCGCCAGGTGGAGCTGGTTCCAGGTCATGAAGGTCGTGTTGCGGTTCGTGAAGTCGTTCTCCGGCCCGCCGGAGCCGGGGTCGAGGTACGACGGGCCCGGGCCGGCCGGGCCGACCCAGCCCGCGTCGGCCTGCGGCGGCAGGACGTATCCGAGGTGCTGGAGGCTGTAGAGGACGTTCATCGCGCAGTGCTTGGCGCCGTCCTCGTTGCCGGTGATCAGGCAGCCGCCCACGCGGCCGTAATAGGCGTACTGACCCTGCTCGTTGAGGATCGACGAGCAGGCGTACAGACGCTCGATCACCTTCTTCATGACCGAGGAGTTGTCTCCCAGCCATACCGGCCCCGCCAGGGTGAGGATGTCCGCGGCCATCACCTGCGAGTAGACGACCGGCCACTCGTCCGTCTCCCACCCGTGCTCCGTCATGTCCGGCCAGACGCCGGTCGCGATGTCGAGGTCCACCGCCCTGAGCACCTCGACCCGCACGCCCTGGCGCTCCATGATCCCGGTGCTGATGTCGATCAGCCCCTGTGTGTGGCTGCGCTCCGGGGAACGTTTCAGGGTGCAGTTGATCACCAGGGCGCGCAGGTCGGAGTACGACGTCGTCGGGTCCGGCATGGAATCCTCCTTCATACGCTCCGGGAGTCCGGACGCGAAGGCGCCGGAGAGCTCCCGGTACAGCTCATCAGGCATGCGCGCGGGGCGCTCGCGGAGCTGGGCCGGTCGCCTGACTCGGGGTCCGCGCCGCGCGCGGGGCGGACGGCGGGTGGTTCTGTCCCGTTGACGCGCGGTTTCCGTCGATTCCTCGGGTGGGGAAGGGTGTTCGGTTTTCGCCTTCCCCTCCGTCGAAGCCCTTGTCGAGGCCGTCCCGCCTCTCTAATGTGAACCTTCAAATCCAGGGGAGACCGCATGCCTGGTCCTTTGAGGGATCAATTTTGAACGATCAAATTCATTGGTCGGCACCCCGCGTGCCGCTGCCCGGCTACCTCGACCACGCGCGCGTCGGCCCGCTGTCCCGACCGGCCGCCCGCGCGCTGGCCGGGGCGAACGGGCTCGCCGCACGCATGGCGCCCGCCGACCTGGACCGGCTGTTCGCGCTCGGCGACGCGGCCCGGGCATCCGCGGCCCGGCTGCTCGACGCCCGGCCGCACGAGGTCGCCCTCGCCCCGTCGACCAGCAACGGCCTCTTCACCGTGGCCGCCGCCCTCCAGGGGCCGGGGACCGTGCTCGTGCCCCGGGGCGAGTTCCCCGCCAACGTCTACCCCTGGCTGCGCTTCGAGGGGCGCGGCGGCCCGGACGTCCGGCCGGTCGAGCCGGACGGGGGGCGGCACATCACGCCCGAGTCGCTGCGACGCGGGCTCACCTCCGACGTCGTCGCCCTCACCGTCAGCGCCGTCGACTCGCTCACCGGACACGTCGCGCCGCTCGCCGCGCTCAAGGAGGTCCTCGGGCCGCGCAGGCTGCTGATCGTCGACGCCATCCAGGGGCTCGGCGCCGTACCGCTCGAAGCCGAGGCCGCCGACGTCCTCGTGAGCGGCGGCCAGAAGTGGCTGCGGGCCGGCTGGGGCGCCGCCCTGCTGCTGATCCGCGACCGGTGCGGGGCGCGGCTGTCGCCCGGGCTCGGCGGCTGGGCCGGCGTGGCCGAGCCGTTCGGGGACCGGCATCCGGCGCCGCCCCTCCCCGGAGCGGCGGCGCACCTCGCCACCAACCCGGACTTCCCGGCCGCCGCCGCTCTCGGCGCGGCCCTCGACGACCTCGCGGGCCGGGGCGGGCCGACCGCCGTCGGTGCCCGGATCCGCGCCACCCTCGCCGAGCTGCTCGACCGGGCCGAGCGTGCCGGGGCCGAGGTGCTGCTGAAGGGACTCGGCCCCGCCGAGCGGGCCGGCATCGGCACCTTCCGCCTGCCCGGGCACGACCCGGCGGCCGTGCACCGGGCCCTCGAAGCCGCCGGTGTCGTCACCACCCGCCGCGGCGAGTGGATCCGGCTCTCCCCGCACGCCTCCACCCCGCCCGCCGCGGCGGACCTGTTCGCCGAGGCCCTGGCGCCGTTCGCCCGGCCCGCGGGCGGCGCGCGTACGGCCACCGCCCACCCCGCGACTCCGGAGTCCGTGACCCCCGACCCCGCGACCCCCGACCTCGCGGCGCCCGACCCTGCGACCCCCGACCCCCCGAGGGCGAGGGCCACCGCCGAGGCCGGGACCATCAGCGGCAGGCACAGCACCAGCGCCCAGCCGATCACC